>DLZA01000069.1 GCA_003447515.1 Paracoccaceae bacterium | reverse complement strand
CAATTAGCCGGAGCGCTCAAAGGGTGTCAGTTCCTGCTCGAGAGTGCAAGCAGCTACGCGCTGGCCGAGGCGTTAGAGTCGCGGTCGCTCGATATTGTTGTAGCAGCAGATTTAGATATCACGTCGAAATGGATGGAAGTGCATACGCTGATGAATGAGCCATTCATCGCAGTTTTACCGCGTGGATATGTGGATCGTTCAAAACCAGTGTTTGAACAAGTACAAAAGCTGCCGTTTGTGCGCTATTCCTCACGGCAGATGATGGGTCGCCAGATCGAAGCACACTTATCTCGACAGCGGATTGATCTGCCTAATCGTTTTGAATTTGGTAGCTATCACGCCATCCTTTCAATGGTTGCGGGTGGGGGCGGTTGGACCGTTACAACGCCACTTGGATACATGCGTGCACAGCGGTTCCATGGGTCACTGGATGTGATGCCGCTGCCGTTTAAAGCGCTTTCGCGCAGCATTTCATTGATTGCCCGAAAGGGTGAAATGGAAAGTATTGCGAGTGATGTGGCGGGCCTGATGCGACCGTTAATCCGCGACATGCTGTTGAAACCGTGCGTAAGTACCTTTCCGTGGATGGAAGGCGCATTTCGCGTTGATTGATTAATTTTGCAAATTTTTGATTATATTTAAGATTTATGATTATCACTTAGGCATAAGATCTTAAAACAAGGGTTTGCCGGAGATTCTTTTGCCAGGGAACTTCTTTTGTGTAGGCCTTTTCTGCTTTGATATCCGGCGTTAATTTTACTCTTGCTCTCACTCTGTTGGGCATATCGAATTTTGCGTTCGTAAAATGTTTCTACAAATTTTCGCGACTGTGGGCTTGCTGTTTGTCATGATTTACGATGGACTCACTTTATGTGTGGACGATTTGCTCTTACGTTGCCCTGTAATGCTGTGGCTAACTGGTTTGATGTTACGCAAGTGAAGGCGTCGTTTGAGCCACGGTATAATATTTGTCCAACGATGGGTGTTCCTGTAGCTGTTACTTATGAGGGTGTACGACATCTTGTGCAAATGCGCTGGGGCTTTACTCCAACTTGGTACAAAACGCTGAATGATGGCCCAATATTGATTAATGCGCGAGCTGAAACGATCGTTGAAAAACCGGCGTTTCGCAGCGCAGTTCGGAATAGACGTTGCTTAATCCCAGCAGATGGATTTTACGAATGGCATCGTGAAAAAGGAAAAGGCAAGGAACCGTGGTACATCTATCCAAATGATGCAGAGTTGATGGCCTTTGCTGGTATTTGGCAGGTTTGGATTGGTCCGGATGGGGCACGGTCAGTGACCTGTGCTATCGTCACGATAGAGGCAGGTGATGGTCTGGCTCATATCCACCACCGTGAACCGGTGACAGTGAAGCAAAAAGATTTCGGTTTATGGCTTGGCGAAGAAGGCAAGGGAGCTGCAGCGCTGATGCAATCGGTAAATCCGAACTCTTTCGCGCAACATCGTGTTGGACTTGAAGTGAACTCAGGTCATGTGGATGGACCGGAATTGCGTTATCCTTTGAGTTGATTTTGGGAGATCAGCGTGCAAAAAGGATGAAGACAACTCATGTAAGAAATCGATCTGATGCGAGCGAAACAATATGAGATCCCACCTCTGACCATGCTGCGTGCATTCGAGGCGGCATCGCGGCGTGGAGCATTTAACGAAGCGGCGAGTGAATTGAATGTAACTCCAGGTGCGGTCAGCCATCAGGTTAAAGCGTTAGAAAAGTGGTTGGGCATGCCGCTTTTTTCGCGTGGCCACCGTGCAGTTACGTTAACGGATGAGGGTGAACGACTATTTTCTGTGTTGCGTGATAGTTTTCGAGACATTGCGGCCATTACATCATCTTTGCGCACGCAGGCGGAAACTCCACGAGTAGAGGTACTGGCTACAACGGCAGTGTCGTCCTTATGGCTAACGCCTCGGGTAATTTCATTTTGGACGGATAATGAAGACATTCAGATTAATCAACAGGTGTCTGACAGCACGATGGAGCGACCTTTAACAGTAGATTTAGCCATCGAATATCGATTAGATCCGCCCAAAGAACCTAAATTCATAAAACTCTTTGACGATGAATTAGTTCCGGTTTGTTCGCCAAAAATGGCAGAAAAGTTGAAGAGTGCAAGCCTAGAAGAATTGGCGAACCAAGCCCTAATTAATATGGATGCGCGCAATGAAAACTGGACGACTTGGGCGACGTGGTTCGAAATGATGGGTTACATGGGACCAGTTGCAATGGCGCGTCGGGTGAACAATTACACTATTGCGGTACAATTGGCTCGTGAAGGGGCCGGAGTTGCTCTCGGATGGCGCAAGCTAACCTCAGCGTTGATTGCGGATGGGCGTTTGGTAGCACTTGATCACCATTTCTGCACATCTCCTGGATCATTTTATTTGATCTCTCCACTGCCAGAACTGTCAGAGCCAGCTTCAATGCTGTTTGATTGGATGAAAGCCAATCACATGAATTAGATTCACCAATATGAAAACATTTCTGCTATTGCTCGTTAAAGTTATCTTAGGGATCAATTATTACAATTGACCTAAAAGGTGATCTCATGACACTACGCTCCGATTTATCCGCTGTGAAGCAACCCGTCGCGCAAGCAAAGGGGCTGCCGAACGCCCATTACGTTGATCCTGCCGCATTTGATGAGGAACGCAAATCGGTACTGTTTGCAAATTGGTCAGGTATCGGATTCGCTAAGGATGTGCCCAATACGGGTGACGTAATGCCCGTGGATTTCCTTGACATACCATTGTTGATCCTGCGCGATCATGCTGGGGCAGTACGGGTTTATCAAAATACATGTCGGCATCGTGGAATGGTTCTGATCGATAAGCCAAAGAATTTATCTGGTACGATTCGTTGTCCTTACCACTCGTGGTGTTACGGTCTTGATGGCAAGCTGCGTTCCACCCCACATGTGGGGGGACCTGGCCAAAATATTCATGAAGATATCAAGCGCAATAAACTAGGGCTAATCGAGATGCGCAGTCATGTTTGGCTGGGCGTGGTTTTTGTGAATGTGTCGGGACAAGCTAAGAAATTCGATGAGCTTCACGCCGAGTTGGTGGAACGTTGGGCTGAGTTTGACAAACCTCTCTATCACTCGGGGGCAGACAGTTCGTTCACGCTTGATGTAAACTGCAACTGGAAACTAGCAGTTGAAAATTACTGCGAAAGCTACCACTTGCCGTGGGTGCATCCGGGGCTGAATAGCTATTCTCGCCTGGAGGATCATTACAATATCGAGGAGAATGGCCGGTATTCTGGGCAAGGTTCTTTTGTTTATCGCCAGATAAGAGATGATGACGGCAAGATTTTCCCCGATTTTCACGGGATTAGTAATAAGTGGAATACCGGGTCAGAGTACATTACGGTTTTCCCAAACGTGCTAATGGGTGTACATCGTGATCATGTCTATTCAATTGTATTAGAACCAAAAGAATATGGCCTAACGCGGGAACATGTTGAGGTCTTTTACGCGTCAGTAGAGGCCATGGGAGTTGGGTTTTCTGCCCTGCGAGCTAAGAATACAGCGCAGTGGAAAGAAGTGTTTGAAGAGGACATCTTCGTGGTGGAGGGCATGCAAAAGGGACGGTATGGGCCGTTCTTTGATGGTGGTAAGTTTTCCCCAGTTATGGACGGACCGACGCATGTATTTCATGAATGGGTGGCGCAGAACCTGGATGCAGGCCGTGAGGCTGTGTTGGAGTGAGCGAACTGGATGACGCACTATTGGCAGCGCATGCGATAAGGGATAATTCAACCTTGGTTCGAATGTATCGCCAGGCTGGCGAGGCTGTGCTGGAAACAAATGAGGTGCAAGGGTGTTTTTACCTTACGCAGGCGTATGTGTTTGCGTTGGAGGCTGGGATGGACGTTGCGGAGGATTTGCGCGCTGTGCTGTCTGAGAGAGGGCGAGAAGCTTAGGATTTAGTTTATTGGTTTAAGGCAGCTGTTTTTGTGAAGTCTATTAAGCAATAATCAATAAACGACAAAATTAGTTTTACTTGGACGTAAATAAACCGGTTTTCAGTTTTTTGTTGCAGATATTGAACATATAACCCAATTAAAATTGATCCTTTGGTCATGATAAACATTTTTTACGACTGCGCAAAATCGATCCAAGTTGATCTGATATCCAGGCCGTTCAGATAATAATTAGTTATTTTTGGAGAAGACAGATGAAAACTCATGCACAGGCAGTGGTGATTGGCGGCGGATTAGTAGGGTGCTCAATTCTTTATCACCTTGCAAAATTAGGCTGGACTGATGTGGTTCTGCTAGAGCGGGATGAGTTAACCTCTGGGTCTACTTGGCATGCGGCGGCAAATCTACATGGGCTGCATGACAACAACAATATTTCAAAAATTCAATACTATACAATGAATCTTTACAAGGATTTGGAGAAGGAGACTGGTCAAGGTTGTGGGGTATTTCAACCTGGTTCTATTTACTTGGCCCAATCAGAAGATCGTGAGCATCAGCTGCGCTTGCAAGAAAGTAAAGCGCGGTATTTTGGTGAGAAATTTTATGAATTGACGCCTGAGCATGCGTTGGAAAAGAACCCATTGCTTAACCTGGATGGTGTACGATGCATTATGTTTGAAGAAGATGGTGGCAATGTGGACCCATCAGGAGTGACGCAAGCTTACGCAACGGGTTCTCGAAAGATGGGTGCGGAGATCTATCGTTTTTGTCCTGCTACGGCGACTATTCAACAGCTCGATGGGTCATGGATTGTACAAACCCCAAAAGGCAATATTCACACCAAGTGGGTAGTTAATGCCGGTGGTCTATGGGCGCGAGAAGTCGCAGCGATGGCGGGGATTTTCTTGCCGTTGCAACCGACAGAGCATCAGTATTTGGTGACGGAAACCATTCCAGAAATTGAAGCGATGAACGCTCGTTTGCCATCCGTAGCGGACCGCGACGGCGAATATTACATGCGTCAAGAGGGAAATGGTCTGCTGATAGGGGCTTATGAAAAAAACCTCAAGTTCTGGGCTGAAGAGTTTACGCCATCAGAGTTTGGGCATGAGTTGTTCGACGGCGATCTTGATCGTATTATGGAAAATCTGGAACGGGCAATGGACCGTGTGCCTGTAGCCGCTACGGCTGGGATCAAGCGAGTGATCAATGGACCGATGATTTGGTCGCCTGACAGTGCGGCTCTCTACGGTCCTGTGCCAGAGTTGAAGAATTATTTCTGTTGTTGTGGGATAATTCCGGGCTTTTCGCAATCTGGAGGCCTTGGCTTGATGTCTGCGCAGTGGATTATTGAAGGGGAGCCCGAGTTTGACATGTTCCCTTGGGATTTAACGCGGTTTGGGCATTGGGCAGATAAAAAATTTACCCAAGAAAAAGTAGCAGATCAATATTCAAACCGCTTTGCTATTCACTTCCCATTTGAAGAGCGTGATGCGGGGCGGGAAACACGGACGCGGCCGATCTATCAACGTCAAAAGGAGATGGGTGCAGTACATGGACTGAACTTTGGCTGGGAGCATCCGCTGTGGTATGCGGGCGAGGGGGTTGAGGGTAAGGAGAGCTATGGCTTCACCCGTCAGAACTGGTTTGAGTCTGTGGGCCGGGAGTGCCGGAATTTGCGCAAGAATGTGGGCGTTGTAGATGTGTCAAATTTTGGCAAGTACGAAATCAAAGGGGCAGGTGCGGCCGATTGGATTGACCGCGTAATTGCTAACTATGTGCCAAAGGAGATTGGGCGCAGCTGCCTAACGCCAATATTGGGGTTGCGTGGTGGGATTGCTGGGGATTTCACAGTCACGAAGCTCGGAGAGGATCATTTCTTTATGATTGGAACTGGCATCGGTGAGCGGTATCACCAGCGTTATTTCCAGTTAGTGGATCTGCCAGAGGAAACAACTTTTGAGACAGTCACGGATGATTATTGTGGGGTCAACGTTGCAGGGCCAAAGTCGCGTGAATTGTTGGCGCGGTTAACGCAAGAGGATTTAAGCAATGAAAACTGGAGGTTTATGCGCTCTCGCAAATTTACCATTGCTGGGGTTGAGGCGATAGGCATTCGTGTTTCCTTTACCGGAGATCTAGGCTGGGAGATTTATGTGGCCGAGGCGGATCAAGAAAAGCTTTGGGAGGCTCTGTTTGATATGGGTAAAGATCTTGAGGTTATGCCAGTTGGTGGACGCAGCCTTGGGTGTTTGAGGGTTGAAAAGGGTTATGGCTCGTGGTCACGTGAATACTCGCCCGAATACTGGCCTCAAGAGGTTGGGTTTGAGCGATTGATCAAGACGGATAAGCCGGAATTCCTTGGTAAAGACGCCTATATGGCGATCTTGGATCAGCCTCCACGAGAAAAGCTGGTTTGTTTGACGATTGAAGTGGACAATGCAGACAGTTCAGGTGGTGAACCAATTTTCTTGGCTGACGGTACGCCTATTGGGCGTGTGAGTTCGGGCGCCTATGGATTCTCGGTTGATCAATCCTGTGCGTTGGCATTTATCAAAACAGCTCATGCCGTCGCAGGAAATGAGGTTGAGGTTGCTGTATTAGGACGTCCAAAAAAAGCGATAATTTTGGATCGTCCTGCATTTGATCCTGATGGACTTAGATTGCGAGCTTAAAGTCCCAGCCTATCACGCATGGCGTACCACATCATGGCAAGTTTTAAAGCGGGTGTGCGCATTGCGCGTCCTCCTGGAAAACGGTGTGTTGGTATGCGGGACATAATGTCAAAGTCCTCTGACTGGCCAATTATTGCAGTAGCGATTATTTTTCCTGCGAATGTCGCTAACGCAACGCCGTGGCCTGAATAGCCTGCGGCTGTAAATAGGTTCGGTCGAATACGTTCAAAATATGGCAGGCGATTGATAGTGATCGCCAGCGTGCCACCCCATGCGTAGTCGAGTTTTACATCTTTGAGCTGTGGATAAACCTGTAACATAGATTTTCTTACGAGCGCGCGAATATCGCGCGGGAATTTATAGCTGTAGTTTTCCCCACCGCCGAACAACAGCCTGTGATCTGCGCTGCGACGAAAATAATTTACCACAAATTTGCTGTCAGCAATGGCCACGTCTCTTTTGATTAACGCCTCCGCGCCATTTTGGCCGAGTGGTTCTGTAGCGACGATAAAATTATTGATTGGCATGACACGAGCGGCGGTGGGTTTGTGCAATCCTCCAAGGTAGCCGTTGCAGGCGAGAACTAGGTAGTTTGCGGTGACTTTTCCGTGAGCTGTGACTACGGTAGAAGGATCGCCTTCAATGGTTCTGGTGACCTCGGATTGCTCATAGATTTGTACGCCGGCTTTAGTGGCTGCGCGAGCGAGGCCGAGTGCAAAGTTCAATGGGTGGATGTGGGCCGCGCCCATGTCGAGCGATCCACCATGGTAGACTTCGGTTCCGAGCAACTTGTAAGTTGCTGCGCAGTCGAGATTTTCGATTTGCGTATAGCCGTAGTTTTTTTCGAGGTGTTCTGTATAGGCGTGCAGGGCTGGAACGTTCTTTGCCTGCCATTCTACATGCGCAACACCAGGCCTGAGAGCACACTCAATATTGTGGGTTTTTGCTAGAGATTTGACAAGTGCTTTGGATTGTTCAGCGAGATCCCATAGGCGTTTGGCGTCGTCTAAACCAACAATTTTTTCCAGCTCGTTCTGATCGGCCCGTTGGCCTGATCCCACTTGGCCGCCATTGCGCCCTGATGCACCCCAGCCAATGCGTTGGGCCTCGATCAATGTGACGGAATAGCCACGTTCAGCGAGGTGGAGCGCAGTTGAAAGACCTGTGAAGCCACCGCCAATGACGCAAACGTCCGCAGTTTCTGAACCCTTAAGTTTCGGAAAAGGGGCCATCTGAGTAGCTGTGGCGGCATACCAACTTTTGGGGTGCTCGCCTTTTTTGTCATTTGCATAGAGCAGGTTCATTTAGAGCTTTTTCTTGCAAATTTTAGAAAGGAGTGATTGGGGGCGACGACAATAGGTCTCCTTCGTAAAATATTATTTAAACGTTCATCAGTAGATATTCACGTTCCCAGGGGCTGATAACCTCCTGAAAATCTTCAAGTTCTTTGTGTTTCGCAGCTTTGTAAACGGCAGTAAACTCTGGGCCCATCATGTCCATCATCTCAGCACTTTCATCAAGCAAATTAAGTGCTTCGCGTAGGGAAGGAGGAATATCGCGATCTGCGTCATAGGCTTCGCCAGTAACCGCCTTGCGTGGGATAAGTTTATTTTTTAAGCCAAGGTAACCACAGGCTAGGGAGGCGGCCAACCCAATGTAAGGATTGCAATCCATACCTGCCACACGGTTTTCTATGCGGCGGGATTCTGGCTCAGATATGGGTACACGGATCCCTGTGGTGCGGTTGTTTTCTGCCCACTCTAGGTTTATTGGAGCGGAGAAGTTCGCAACATAGCGCCTGTAGCTGTTTACATAAGGCGCTATAAAAGGCGTGGCGGCAGGGAGATAGGTTTGCAAACCCGCAATGAAGTGGCCAAACGCCTCGGTCGGCTGGCTTTTAGCATCGTTAAAGATATTCTTGCCCGTTTTTGCATCCAGCACAGAGTGGTGAATGTGCATGGCTGATCCTGGTTGATCGCCCATTGGCTTGGCCATGAAAGTGGCATAGCAGTCATGGCGTAACGCAGCCTCTTTGATAAGGCGTTTAAAATAAAAGACTTCGTCCGCTAGTTTTACCGCGTCACCATGCTTGAGATTGATTTCAACCTGACCTGCGCCGCCTTCCTGAATGATTGTGTCGATCTCGAATCCTTGGGCCTCGGCGAAATCGTAAATGTCATCGATAACTGGACCGTATTCATCCACCGCGGACATTGAATAGGCCTGCATTGAAGCCGCAGGTCGGCCCGTTCGGCCCAGCTTCGGTGTAATGGGTTGATTTGGGTCCGTGTTTCGGGCGACAAGGAAAAATTCCATTTCGGGAGCAACTACGGGAACAAGGCCATCGGCTTTGAAGAAACTCAGAACTCGTTTCAATACATTACGCGGTATCAGTGGCATCGGTTTACCAGTTGAGTCTGTTACGTCGTGGATGATTTGTAGTGTGATATCACCTGTCCAAGGCGCCGCGGTTGCAGAAGAAAAATCAGGTGTTAGCAACATATCTCCTTCCGTGTACTGATTCTCAATTTCATCAATATCGACGTAAGAACCTGTAACTGTTTGATAAAAAATACTATCGGGCAGATACATCGGATCAAGGCGGCCAAATTTCCGTACTGGCATACATTTGCCACGTGAAATACCTGTGGTGTCTGAGATGATACATTCGACCTCTTCCAGACGAGTATCCTTGATGTAATCGCGGGCGGCTTCTGGTATCTTTTTTATCCATTTAAAGTGATCATCCATAGGCTTGGCCTTGTTTAAGAAAAGCTTCGAAATGATCTGCCATGTCCGCGTTGGCTACTGGATCTTTGATGCTTTCAATTGCGGCAAGACGTTGAGGGTCAGGAACGATACCCTTTGCTCGAGTTTCAGCAAGACCTTCGACAAAATCGGCAGTAAATTCTGGGTGCGGTTGAATTGTATAGATGTGATCCCCTATGGTCAGCCCCGCGTGGGCGCAAAAATCCGTAAACGCCACAGTTTTAGAGCCTTCTGGCGGATCGATGACTTGATCTTGGTGCCAAGCAAACAGTGGTGTGGTCTTCCCATGTAGTTCATATTCAACGCGCCCTACGGACCAGCCGCCTCTATATTTTTCGACCTTACCACCGAGGGCTTGTGCAATGATTTGGTGACCAAAACAGACGCCAATCAAAGGGGCTTTTGCAATATGCAATTTACGGATCAAAGACTCCAAAGCGGGAATCCAGTCATGGTCTTCGTACACGCCAAAGCGGGAACCTGTAATAATCCAGCCGTCTTGTTCGATGATAGAAGTTGGAAAGTTGTTTTCCAAGATGTCATAGATTCTAAATTCGAACTTGCGCCCAATCAGCATGCGCTCAAACATATTGCCGTAGTCACCAAATTTTGGTTCCAACAGTTCTGGGGATTTTCCTGTTTGCAGGATACCTATTTTCATAAAACACCCATTGGTTAAGTTTGCGTTTTCGCTGGCTCTTCATACAGTCTTGGAACTACCCGAAGTTTTCTAATTTTAACCGCTCTCCTATGAAGTTTTTCCGGGTTAAACGAAGTTGGATCATGGCTAGCATTGACGTAGCGTAGAGAGCAAGAGGCTTGATATGATCTGTTTGTTGGCATACCAAGATTAAAAGTACTGTTGCCGCTTAAAAGGATGCTGTTATGAACGTTCAAATCCCCACACTCAAGGCCAAAGATAAACCGGATCTAGGATCATTCCAATGGGATGATGCCCTTTTGTTAGAAGATCAGTTAAACGAGGAAGAGCGCATGATCCGCGACTCTGCACGGGCTTATGCGCAAGAAAAATTGCAACCGCGGGTGACGGAAGCATATGCGAATGAAACCTCGGACCCGAGCATCTTTAAAGAAATGGGTGAGATGGGCCTGTTGGGCGTAACCGTGCCGGAACAATATGGCGGACTTGGGTCGAGCTATGTGACCTATGGCCTTGTCGCTCGGGAAGTGGAGCGTGTTGACTCAGGTTATCGCTCCATGATGTCTGTGCAGTCTTCTTTGGTTATGTATCCAATATACGCTTACGGGTCTGAGGAACAGCGGATGAAGTATTTGCCAAAACTGGCATCAGGCGAATTCATTGGCTGTTTTGGTTTGACGGAACCCGACGCAGGCTCAGATCCTGGTGGCATGAAAACAAGGGCGGAGAAGGTTCAAGGCGGTTATGTGCTGAACGGTGCAAAAATGTGGATCTCTAACGCGCCGATTGCCGATGTGTTTGTAGTTTGGGCCAAGTCTGAAGAGCATGGTGGCAAGATCCGCGGATTTGTTTTGGACAAAGGTACTAAGGGATTGTCGGCCCCGAAGATCGCAGGCAAACAATCTTTGCGCGCATCAATCACGGGCGAAATTGTGATGGACAACGTGGAAGTGGGTGAAGACTCTTTGTTACCGAACGTTGAAGGGTTAAAGGGCCCGTTCGGATGTTTAAATCGTGCCCGTTATGGTATTTCTTGGGGCGTAATGGGTGCTGCTGAGGCATGTTGGCATGCGGCGCGGCAGTATGGGTTGGATCGCAAACAATTTAACAAGCCACTTGCGCAAACACAGTTATTTCAGAAGAAATTAGCGGATATGCAAACGGAGATTACTCTTGGACTACAAGCGTCCCTACGCGTTGGGCGTTTGATGGATAGCGCAAACGCTGCGCCAGAGATGGTTTCAATTGTGAAGCGTAATAACTGCGGTAAGGCGCTTGATATCGCAAGAATGGCGCGGGACATGCATGGCGGCAACGGAATTTCACAGGAATTCCAAGTGATCCGTCATATGATGAACCTTGAGACAGTGAACACCTACGAAGGAACGCACGATGTGCATGCTCTCATATTAGGCCGTGCACAAACGGGTCTGCAGGCATTTTTTTGAGACTACATTGTAGTAGGTAACAGCAACAAAAAACGAGCAGAGCGGGTAAGCCCTAATCGATTTGGGCGACAACCTTCTGGCGTGCAAGACCACTATCTCGATCGTTAACTCCTAAAAGTTTGACCACGAGACGGATGAAGCCGTCTTCCTCATAATCGCGTGAGCCGTCTGCAAGTGCAACTCGCCACAGCGCCTCTACTACGCCTATGCGATCCTCATATGGCACGGCATTTTTAACGATCTTGGTAAACCGCACCGTGTCTGGTGCTTGTTCTTCGAGTGCTTCGGCGTTTTCCTTAAGGTTTCGCGCATCTGCATCTGATAACAGGTAACGGGTTTTCAGCACATTGGTTATCATCTGCTGCTCCTCGGCAGCATAATTGTCGTCTGCGCGCGCAATTCGCACTAGGATTGCGGCAAGGGCCGCTTGGGCGTCATTTGGATTAAGATCGACGCTTTCATCCGAGCTAGAAAAAAGATCAATTAGAGATTGAAACATGAAGAGAGACCTAGTTGGTTCAGTTAAATTCGCGAGAGAGCCTAAACTAACCGTGATTGTTCAACTGCTGCTTTCACAAACTCGCGAAACAGCGGATGTGGTTCAAAAGGCTTAGACTTAAGTTCTGGATGAAATTGCACGCCAATGTACCATGGGTGATCAGGAAATTCGACGATTTCGGGTAGGCGGCCATCGGGGCTCATTCCTGAGAATTTGAGGCCTTTCGCCTCGAGGGCTTCACGATATTTGATATCTACTTCATATCGGTGGCGGTGACGCTCAGAGATATTTGTTGTGCCATAAATATCAGATACTTGACTACCAACCTTTAAAGCAGCGTTGTATGCGCCAAGGCGCATTGTACCACCTTTGTCGTCAGATTCATCGCGTTTAATTTTTGTATTACCTTCGACCCACTCTTTAAGGTGGTAGACCACGGGGGTGAAGCGTTTTTCGCCTGCTTCGTGGTCAAATTCTTCTGAACCTGCATCCTTGATGTGAGCCAAATTTCGCGCAGCTTCGATCACAGCCATTTGCATGCCAAGACATATGCCAAGGTACGGAACCTTGTGCTCGCGCGCAAATTGAGCAGCTTTTATTTTGCCTTCGGTGCCTCGCTCTCCAAACCCGCCAGGCACGAGGATGGCGTTGAAGCGTTCTAAGTACGAGGCGGGGTCCTCATTTTCGAATAGTTCGGCATCGACCCATTCGACTTTGACTTTAACGCGGTTGTGCATGCCACCATGGGTCAGAGCTTCGGCAATCGATTTGTAGGCATCTTCTAGCTGAGTATATTTGCCGACGATAGCGATGTTAACTTCGCCGTCTGGATTATGGACGCGGTCTGAAACGTCTTTCCATGTGGCAAGCTTTGGTTTTGGGGCTGGCGTTATGCCAAAAGCATCAAGCACTGCTTGGTCCAGACCCTCTTTATGGTACGCGAGCGGTGCGTCGTAGATGGAGGGAAGGTCATACGCGGCGATAACAGCGTTAGGGCGGACGTTGCAGAATAAAGCCAGTTTTTCGCGCTCTTTGACAGGGATTAGGTGTTCGGAACGGCAAACTAGGACATCGGGGGCTATACCGATGGATTGTAATTCTTTCACGCTGTGCTGTGTTGGTTTTGTCTTCAGTTCGCCTGAGGCATTGAGGTAGGGCAAAAGCGTAAGGTGCATAAAAATACATTCGCCATGCGCTCGTTGGTGGCCAAATTGGCGGATGGCTTCAAAGAAGGGAAGTCCTTCGATATCTCCGACTGTACCGCCAATTTCGCAAAGCATGAAATCTACTTCGTCGTCGCCAATCGCAAGAAATTCTTTAATTTCGTTCGTGACATGGGGAACTACTTGGATAGTTTTTCCTAGGTAGTCACCACGGCGTTCTTTTTCCAGAACAGTTGTGTAAATGCGGCCAGAGGATACCGTATCGGTACCGCGGCCAGCAACACCTGTAAACCGTTCGTAGTGACCAAGGTCGAGGTCAGTTTCCGCACCGTCGTCAGTGACGAAGACTTCACCGTGTTCGAAGGGCGACATTGTACCTGGATCGACATTAAGATACGGGTCGAGTTTTCGAAGGCGTACGGAATAACCCCGTGCTTGCAGCAGTGCGCCAAGAGCTGCTGAGGCGAGGCCCTTACCAAGGCTTGATACGACACCACCGGTTATAAAAATATATCGCGCCATTTGTTAGGCAGTCCCCGTGTTTTCCGTCATTTTTATTTGTTTTTTATGGTTTGTTCGATTTGACAGCGCGTGCCGATCTAACTATTTTTTTTACCACTTCCACGGGGTTTAACAGTAATGGGATTCGGGGGCGCGGCGCAAGTTAGAATCCCATTTTGCTCGTTCATATGTTTTGGGATGTTTTGCAAATCGCAAGGCTTGGAGATCGCGCGGCGGATGTCTTGGGCCCGATAACCAGACCAGAATTTTGCGGCGTTTTTAGTCTTCGGCTGTTGGTGGTTTCGCCGGCTGGTCTTCGGCAGTCGGAGGAAGTAGGCTGCCTTCGCCAAGAGGAGATTTTGTGTTTTCGGCGTTGGTCGCCGGTGTTAGATCGCCAGAAAGCAGGGAGTCATTCGCGGCCTCGCGAGAAGAAATTAAGGTAAGTGCTAAGCAAGCTGCCATAAAACCTGCGCCAAAGAACCAAGTCAGCTTCGCTACTGGTGACGCGGGGGGACGTCCGCCTGTTCCATTGCCACCGCCCCCGCCAATGCCCAACCCGCCGCCTTCAGAGCGCTGCAAAAGCACGGTAACAATAAGGCAAAGCGCCAGGATAAGCAGGATTACTAGGATGATATTTGACATAAGTGAGTTTCTTTACCGTAAGACCTTGTTCCGCAAACGCGACTTAAGTCGGTGGATAGCGGATTGTTACTAGGTTGTCTAATGGGAAGTGTCCATTTTAAAGGTATTTGGAAAACAATACAATTTGTTTAAAATGTCTGAACTGAGATGTTGAAATTTAAGTGTTTCGGTGTGGTGAATCGGTCGCTATACGGAGCAGAGTTTAAATACATTACAGGACAATTGATATGGCCAATGTAGTTGTTGTGGGAGCACAATGGGGTGACGAGGGTAAGGGCAAAATAGTTGACTGGCTCTCCGAGCGTGCAGATGTGATTGCGCGATTTCAGGGGGGGCACAACGCCGGTCACACGCTTGTCATAGGTAAAGAAGTTTTCAAGCTTCATGCGCTACCCTCCGGTGTTGTACGCGGTGGTAAGCTGTCCGTGATTGGTAATGGCGTAGTTTTGGATCCATGGCACTTGATCGCTGAGATCGCCACGGTTGAAGCGCAGGGTGTGTCAATTACGCCAGAAAATCTGATGATTGCAGAGAACACACCTCTTATTTTGCCAGTCCACGGTGAGTTAGATCGCGCACGTGAGGAAGCAGCCACCCGAGGTACAAAAATTGGAACAACAGGGCGAGGCATTGGACCAGCCTACGAAGACAAAGTTGGACGTCGTTCTGTGCGCGTCGCAGATTTGGCTGATGATCGTACTCTTGAGGCTCGTGTTGATCGTGCGTTGCAGCACCATAATCCTTTGCGCAAAGGGCTCGGTATTGATCAGATTGATCGGGATGCGTTGATTGCAAAACTGCATGAGATTGCACCCAAGATACTGCCATATGCGGCACCTGTTTGGAGGGTTCTGGCTGAGAAGCGTAAAGCCGGTAAACGAATATTGTTCGAGGGCGCGCAAGGCGCACTCCTAGATATTGATTTTGGTACTTATCCTTTTGTCACTTCATCGAACGTTATTGCAGGACAGGCTGCGACTGGCGTGGGCTTAGGACCAACTGCGATTGATTATGTACTGGGCATTGTGAAGGCTTATACCACCCGAGTGGGCGAGGGTCCTTTTCCATCAGAATTACATGACAAGGAGGGACAACGCTTGGGTGAACGCGGCAATGAGTTTGGTACGACGACAGGCCGTAAGCGGCGCTGTGGTTGGTTTGACGCGGCGTTGTTGCGTCAGACTTGTGCAACTTCTGGCATCACTGGGATCTGTTTGACAAAATTAGATGTTTTAGATGGGTTTGAGAAAATAAAAATTTGTGTGGCTTATGATATGGATGGTGAGCGGCTCGATTACTTACCAATGGCAGCAGAAGAGCAAGCCCGTTGTTTGCCAATCTATGAAGAAATTGATGGTTGGAGTGAGAAAACTGGCGGTGCGCGAACCTGGGCTGATCTGCCCGCAGCGGCAATCAAATATGTGCGTCGTGTTGAAGAGTTGATCGAATGCCCTGTTGCGCTAGTTTCCACTTCACCGGAACGAGAAGACACTATTTTAGTGACAGACCCTTTCGCTGACTAAGGAAAAAAATAATGGCTTTGTCTTACAAGGCGCGGCGGCGCTGGTCTTTGGTTCTGTTACTGGTTTGGTTGCCTGCTTATTGCGTTATTGCAATGACCATAATGGTCTATCTGCCACGGTTTCCGATTTTGATTGAATTCATGATATATGTTATCTTAGGGGTGGCTTGGGCATTCCCCTTCAAATCTGTTTTTAAAGGAGTTGGCCAAGTAGACCCTAAAGAAGATCAATAAAAATATTTTTTAACTGGCCCACATTTTGTTACATGGTTGTTACAATATGGCGTTAGGCAAACTCCAAAGTTAGAATCAACGCTTAACAGTATCTTTGCCGGCAAGTCCCGGCTAACTCGCCGGAGTGACAGTTATGTCCAAGAACCCTCGTCCAAACAAAGCGCTAGACCGTGATCTAAAAAGTCGTGTGTATCTTGAAGATGCCAATGCGGCCATTCGTAAGCCGCTTGTGGCGCCTACTTTGGCTGGCCTTTTCATTTTGATCGCCGTTCTGGCGGCAGCGGCGGTGTTTGGCTTTGCGGACCAGGGAATCATTATCGCGGTTGCAGCGGGTCTAGGCGCTTATATGGCTTTGAATATTGGCGCCAATGATGTTGCGAACAATGTTGGCCCCGCGGTTGGCGCTGGAGCATTGTCGATGGGCGGTGCGCTAATTATTGCGGCCATCTTTGAAAGTGCGGGTGCGCTATTGGCCGGTGGTGATGTCGTCGGAACAATTTCCAAAGGTATTATTGATCCGAGTGCTGTTGGTGAGCCGCGTGTCTTCATTTGGGCGATGATGGCGGCCCTGATCGCTTCTGCGGTTTGGGTAAACCTTGCTACGTGGATTGGTGCACCTGTATCCACAACCCACTCGGTTGTAGGTGGGGTGATGGGCGCAGGGATTGCTGCCGCTGGATTTACTGCGGTTAACTGGCCAACTATGGGCAAAATCGCAGCCAGTTGGGTGATTTCACCTATGCTTGGCGGTGTGATTGCAGCGTTATTCTTGTGGTTCATCAAAGCGCGTGTATCCGATCAGAATGACAAAATTGCAGCTGCACGGCGTTGGGTTCCTGTAATGATTGCTATCATGGCAGGAGCCTTTTCGGCGTATCTGGCCGTTAAAGGTGTGAAAAAGATCATTAGAATTGATCTGCAAACAGCTCTTTTGATTGGTCTGGCCATGGCCGCGTTATTCTATTTTGCGTCTCGTCCAATGATCCAAAAACAATCTGAAGGGAAAGCGAACACCAAAGTAACTGTGCGCGGTTTATTTACAATCCCAATGATTTTTTCGGCAGCATTATTATCGTTTGCTCATGGGGCGAATGATGTAGCGAATGCGGTTGGCCCCCTTGCAGCAATAGTTCACACGGTCGATGCTGGAGATGTTCTAGCCAAAGTATCCATCCCGATCTGGGTAATGGTGGTTGGTGCTTTTGGCCTTTCTTTTGGTCTACTGCTGTTCGGTCCAAAGCTGATCCGTATGGTGGGTCAACAAATCACTAAACTGAACCCACTCCGTGCATATTGCGTTGCACTGTCTGCGGCGATTACAGTTATTGTGGCTAGTTGGCTTGGCCTTCCAGTAAGTTCAACACATATTGCTGTTGGGGCTGTTTTTGGAGTTGGCTTTTTTCGAGAAGCACATTGGCGTGTGACCACCAATAACGCTTACGTAGCTGAGATTGTCGAAAAAGAAGCATTGAAGGCTGATAAAAAGAAACGTAAGCACCGTAAATTGGTAAGGCGATCCCATTTTTTAACCATTATAGCAGCTTGGGTCATTACGGTGCCAGCGGCAGCAATACTATCTGGTATAGTATTCTTATTATTAAATACATTTTCTAAATAATTTCTTTTAATTATAATTATTTAAATACCATTCTCTAACTAAAAATAAAGATGGTTTTCTGAATTTATGCTATCCAGTTGCAATAACTTATTGCATTGGATCCACCTTACTTATCGTACTTTGTCGTATCTTCTGGGTAAATTGGGGACAAGTTTGCTATTCAAATTAATGTTGTCTAGCTATGGCATCAAATAACTGTGGTGAAAAAAGCCTAAACTCATTACCCATAATTTTGTTATTAATTGGAGCACTGCTAGTTGTATGTAGGTAAGTGAATAAGAGCCAGTACAGCTTTAAGTCCAAATGCTAGGATTGTGAAAGTAAACGTTTACGCGGAGTTGATGCGTAAGCCTGACATGATAACCTTCCCTTTTACCGAAGACATGTTTGACCTCGTATGCAAAAGGGCCACAGATTTCTC
>DLZA01000241.1:1262-2759 GCA_003447515.1 Paracoccaceae bacterium | reverse complement strand
GATCACCGCAATGATTTGACCTTCCGCTGCTTCCGTATCATATCCAAGAAATTCGGTCGGGCCATTTTTGTCCTCGATGTCAAACCAAACACTTTCATCTGCCGTTTCACCCGACCCTGTCCATGCTGCTCGGGCCTTTGCTTTCTGTGCGTCCATGGCTGCATCGAAGGCATCTGTATCCACCTCAACGCCCTTTTCCCGCAAGGCGTCTTGAGTTAGGTCAAGCGGAAATCCAAAAGTATCATAGAGTTTAAACGCTGTTTCCCCATCTAAGGCCTGGCCCTCTTGCATTCCGTCCAATTCGGCGTCCAGTAGTCTTAGCCCCCGATCGAGAGTTGTTTTAAAACGAGTTTCTTCTAATAGAAGCGTTTCTTCGATCACGCTCTGCCCGCGGATAAGCTCAGGATAGGCTTGTCCCATTTGCCGTACCAATTCTGGAACCAAGCGGTACATGAGCGGATCTTTAGAGCCAATCAAATGTGCGTGGCGCATGGCACGGCGCATTATGCGACGCAAAACATATCCTCGCCCCTCATTAGACGGTAAAACGCCATCCGCTATCAAGAAGGACGTTGAACGCAAATGATCGGCGATAATGCGGTGGTGCACATTTTGATCACAGTAAGGATCCACGCCTGTGATCTGTGCCGACGCCTCTATCAAAGCCTTGAAAAGGTCAGTGTCATAGTTGTCATGACTGCCTTGCAGTAGCGCCGCTATCCTTTCCAACCCCATGCCAGTATCGATTGATTGCATATCCAGCGCACGCATTGAACCATCGGTAAATTGCTCATTTTGCATAAACACAATGTTCCAGATTTCAATAAACCGATCACCATCTTCCTGAGGCGAACCGGGAGGGCCGCCCCAAATGTGTTCACCATGGTCATAAAAAATTTCAGTACAAGGACCACATGGTCCCGTCGGACCCATCTGCCAAAAATTATCTGATGTATCGATGCGAATGATACGATCCTCGGAAATGCCAAGCTTTTTCCAAATCTCATAGGCTTCGTCATCGGTGTGATAAACGGTTGTAACCAATTTGGATTTATCAATCCCATAATTTTTTGTAATGAGATTCCACGCCAGCGGAATGGCCTCCTCCTTGAAATAGTCTCCAAATGAGAAGTTACCAAGCATTTCAAAAAATGTGTGATGACGCGCAGTGTAGCCCACGTTGTCAAGATCGTTGTGTTTGCCGCCTGCCCGCACGCACTTCTGCGCAGACGTAGCGCGATTATAATCGCGCGTTTCAATGCCTGTAAAAAGGTTCTTGAATTGCACCATACCCGAGTTGACAAACATCAGTGTTGGATCATTTCGGGGAACCAACGGTGATGAGTCTACAACTTCGTGGCCGTTCTTTTCGAAGTAAGAAAGAAACGTTGAGCGGATATCATTTACGCCAACCATTAGATATGCCTTTGCATTGACAAGTTATTTTATTTTTCGGTTATACCGAGCTTATCATATCTGTCCACAACTCAAACAAAA
>DLZA01000241.1:0-938 GCA_003447515.1 Paracoccaceae bacterium | reverse complement strand
AAACAAAAACGCCGCGGATTAAAAACCACGGCGTTACTGCTAGTTTTAATGTAAATTTACACTTCTAAAACATCGTCGCCATCGTCTACAAGTGCTTTTTCAGCCTCTGGTTTTTTTATGTCAAAATCAAGCCCATGCGACGCCCGAATTTTATCCTCAATTTCCCAGGCAATACCCCCGTTTTCCTTCAGAAAAGTCTTAGCATTTTCTCGACCTTGGCCGATACGCTGATCCCCATATGAGAACCAAGAACCTGATTTCTCAACGATACCTCCCTTCACACCGAGGTCGATCAATTCGCCCCGCTTGGAAATACCTTCCCCATACATTATGTCAAATTCCACTTGTTTAAACGGGGGCGCCACTTTATTTTTTACAACTTTCACCCGCGTGGCGTTGCCAACTACTTCATCTCGATCTTTGATTGCGCCAATACGGCGAATATCCAAGCGGACAGATGAGTAAAACTTTAATGCGTTACCGCCTGATGTAGTTTCCGGAGAGCCAAACATCACACCAATTTTCATGCGAATTTGGTTAATAAAAATCACAGTGCATTTTGATTTGCTTATCGAACCGGTTAATTTGCGCATAGCTTGTGACATTAATCTTGCTTGGGCACCAACCTGGTGATCGCCCATGTCACCTTCGAGTTCTGATTTGGGCGTCAAAGCTGCAACTGAGTCCACCACCACCATGGAAACGGCACCAGAGCGAACTAATGTGTCGGTAATTTCCAAAGCCTGTTCGCCTGCATCAGGTTGGGATATCAGTAATTCATCGAGATCAACACCTAACTTTTTTGCATATGTCGGATCTAGCGCGTGTTCAGCATCCACAAATGCACACACACCTCCTGATTTCTGCTCTTCCGCAATGGCGTGCAGGGTTAAAGTAGTTTTACCGGAACTCTCTGGGCCGTAGATCTCTATAATACG
>DLZA01000016.1:1545-3034 GCA_003447515.1 Paracoccaceae bacterium | reverse complement strand
TTTTTCCATCGCGGCATAATCTACGGCAACCGCGCGCTCATAATCGCTTGCTGGTAGAAATTTTGCCGCAACATCGGCGGGCAATTCAACAGGGCGCGATGGCTGCAGATACGCGTTGGTCCAAATTGCCTGACCTTTATCGGACATGATAAAGTCTAATACGCGTTTCCCAAGCTCGGGATTGGGGCCGTTGTTGACCAAGCTCATCACATAAGGAACGCGTACAGAACCTTCACATGGCATCACAAACTCAAAGTTACCATCTTCTTCATATTTGCCGCGATACGCGTTGAAATCATAATCAAAAAGAATTGGAATTTCGCCAGAAACAACGCGCGCATAAGAGGTTTGTTTTGGTACGATTGGCGCGTTTTTAGCTAGGTCTTTGAAGTATGAAATTGCTGGGTCAAAATTGCCCAAATCACCGCCAAACGCCATATTTACCGCTACCGCACCCGCATAACCCACAAAGGCTGATGACGGATCTAAGTAGCCTACCATGCCGCGATATTCAGGCTTATTCAGATCGGCAAAACACTGGGGGACCTCCGCACCGCCGAGGGCGTCGACATTTACAAAAAATCCTAGCGAGCCGTAATGGATTGCGAACCACTTACCGTCAGGATCTTTCAGACCATCAGGAATTTCATCAAATTTTGCTGGCTTATAGGCCGTAGCTACGCCCTCATTGCCGGCTTTGATACCCGTCGTCACACCGTAGTAAGCGACATCGGCGATAGGGTTGTTTTTCTCGGCTAATAGCTGGCTTAACGTCTGGCCAGAGTTTTTGTTATCATGGGGCATTTGAATATCGATTTCTTTATCGATCGCTTCCAGCATCGATGCCCAATCCGCCCATTGGGGGGGGCAATTGTAGCATACAGCATCTTCTGCCAATGCGGGCGCGGCGAATGCCATTGCCACTAGGGCTGTTGCAAGTTTATATTTCATTGTGATCTCTCCTCTTGGATTGTGCTTTCTTATGGGTCGGGTCATTAGACGGCGGGAAAGCTGTAACTTTTCCGTCGTCTTTGCTTTCAGCGCTCAAAGGCATAAGGCTGCCTCCTGCACGGAAACTAAATGTTTGGTCTTTACGGGGTAAATCTGGCGGTTTGGTTCCATCAATCATGGACAGAATGGTCTGACTTGCACCCGCTCCTAAGGCACGCGGGGTGGTGGCAATCGTGGCAAGCGTGGGTTCAATCATCTGCCCAACCTTGATGCCATCAAAGCCTATGATCGACAGGTCGTGCGGTACGTCTATCGATAGCTGATGCGCACTGCGAATAGCGGCAAGCGCTCCATAGTCGTTGGACGCAAAGATCCCTGTGATTTTTGGGTGCTGCTTTAAGAATGAGCTTAGATGGGGTGTAAAATCATTCCCATCTTCTTGCACTTCGAGCAAGGCTGGCGGTGTCATTTGCCTATAAGCACAACGCTCTGAAAATCCTTCAAAACGTTGCCGTGACCGATCTGAGTTAAAGAAATT
>DLZA01000016.1:810-1187 GCA_003447515.1 Paracoccaceae bacterium | reverse complement strand
GTGTTTATATGATTGTTTTCGTAAAACACATCTGCAACTTTCGCAGCTGCGGCATGATCATCAACTGCCCAGCTGATTTGACCCTCTGGAGCGGTGTTGTACATCAAACTGTGAGGGATCTGCCGAGATCGTATTAAATTCAAACCTTCACTATTATGGACATCGCCCACGGTTAAAATAATTCCATCAACTTGTTTTGCAATCAATGTACGAATAGCATGAGTTTCCATTTCCGCGTTGTAATTCGTACAGACAAGCAGCATCTGATAACCTGCATCCAGGAATACCTCTTGGGCGCCTTGTACTGCATCCGCATAAACGGGATTTTCGATTGAGGGGACCACGCATCCAATCGTCCGAGTTGTGCTGCTTTGTAA
>DLZA01000016.1:0-393 GCA_003447515.1 Paracoccaceae bacterium | reverse complement strand
CTGGCAGGACCCGTAGAATTCAACACTCTACTGACAGTGGCAACTCCACATCCTGCGCGCTGCGCGACGTCCTTGATTGTGGCGGCTTGGCCCAATTTCCACCTCCCAATGGAAACGTTTCCATTTATCATTACTGAAAAATTGACAAACGTGCAAGAAATTTTCTGTGCTAGAAATTTATTGTTTTAAAACAACGTTAAATTTTGACCCATTCCGGATCATTCAATTATCATTGGCAAAATGATACTTTGTATACCGACGAATACGTTTTGATCGGGCATGCGTGATTCTAGAATGTCCATCCGGCGCGTTGCTTCATCTAGAGCGTTTAAATAAGCGCCGTTGTTCAATCTAGTCACATGGTTTTTCAAACAGCAACGTGATGCAGCTTAA
>DLZA01000371.1:2563-5581 GCA_003447515.1 Paracoccaceae bacterium | reverse complement strand
TAAAAAACAGTGTCGGATATTCAAATTTAATAACGAGCTTGAACAATAGATTAAGTAGTTAATTGAAAACCACAAATCAAAGTTTAAAAAAGGCCGCACCAATTATTATCAATACAGCCTTTTGTCTGTTTTGGACCGCTTAGGAAGCAATTGCCTTCATAAAACGGTCTTTGATCACAACCGGATCCATGGTGATCACGGGTAGTTTGATGTTACCACTATCACATTTTACGACCAAGATTGTCATCTTCTTGCTGTCAATCGCTGCTTTAAGACACTTACCGGTGTCAATGTCTTGGCAAACCACAACATTTTCACAACCACAGGCTTTAGCGACCTCCTCTAGCTTAGTTTTTTTACCAGCATAAGTAGGTTGATCTCCGGTCGAGCCGTAAGATCCATTGTCGATTATCATCAAGACAAAGTTATCAACGGCATTATTCGCAATTGTTGGCAACGTACCAAGATTTGTCAAAACAGACCCGTCCCCATCAATCGAAATCACAGTCTTGTCTTGTGCCAGCGCCAGACCAAATCCGATGGATGATGACAAGCCCATCGTACCCAGCATGTAAAAGTTTTTTTCGTTGTCATCGATCATGTGCAATTCTTGGCTCGGAAGGCCTATGTTGCACACAACAAGTTTATCCCGAAGGATTGGCGCGATTTCGCGTAAGATTTCAGAACGGATCATTGGTCGCCATAGCCTCCCCAAAATGACGCGTCTGTCAGGATCGCGACGGGTTTGTTGCACATAAATGTATATTTTAGGATTTCATCAAATTCATCTACGTCAGATTCTTTATGAAAATGATAGGTTGGGATGTTCATCTGATTCAGTAATGCCTTCGTGTGCAAAGCCATTTCAACCTGACAGGCAACCGGCTCTCGCAATTCGCCACGATAAGAGATCAACATTGGCAATGGCATACGGTAATACTGGATCAACGTCGCAAGCGTATTGATCGTTACCCCAATCGCCGTATTTTGCATGATGATCGCTGGGCGTTTACCACCCATATACGCGCCTGCACACAGCCCCATGCCCTCATCTTCTTTGTTTGAAGGGATATGGAAAATATCAGGGCTGGCTTCCACTGCGTCAATCACACCAGCCAGCTGTTTACACGGCACGGTGGTGATAAATTCGACATTATTCTTAACCAGATCGGCGACAATTTTGTCGTTCACGTCCATTTGAAACTCCTCTAACGATCAGAAGAGGCATAATCTATAGAATATTTTTAGACAAATGATAAATATTTTAATTTAACAATAATTTTTATTTAGTTATGACCGCTAAAGCCGCATCATAAAACATCGCAATCATCTTTGCCCTATTGCCATCTTTGCGGGACAGAATGCCAATGTTACGCCCACCACCAGCATTTGGTAATGACAGTCTGCGTAACTGAGAAAATTTTTCATCAGGCGCACATATTTTGGGAACAATGCTCACACCCAAACCATGGGAAACCATACTTACCAATGTATCAAGTGACGCCATTTCCATTTCTGGCTCAACAGAGACGCCATTGCGCGCCAGCCATTCGTCTGCAAGTTGACCAACATTCTCCGAAGGATCGTGCCGCACGAAGGGTCGGACCCTAAGTATTTCGATGGGGTCCTGCAAGGTCTCAGTCGGTGCCGTGATCAAGACCAACTGCTCATGGGCAAGGTGATTCCAATTAAACATTGCGTTCAACGACTGCGGATGGCTCGTCACTGCCAAATCTATCTGTTCCCGCTCCAGCGCCACAGGCAAACCACTCGATGCACCAGCAATAACACGAACTTGCAATGACGGATAAGATTGCTTTAGCGTCAACACCGCTCTTGGTACCAACTCTAGAATAGTGCTTGGATAAGCTCCAATTGTGACCTCACCGCCAAGCTGGTCTGTTGCCATGAAATTAGCCAATAATTCATCGTAACGCCCAACCACCTCAGCGGATTTGCGCACCAAATCTTGCCCAACCGCCGTTAACGTTGGCGGACGCGTTTCATGGGACACTAAAACCACCCCCAAAACATCTTCTAACCGTCTAATTCGTTGACCCACAGCGGCTTGCGAAATCCGCATTTGGTCTGCTGTTCGCGCAAAACTTCCCACTTGGGCAAAGTTTGTAAGAGTGCGCAATCCAGATATAGACATCAGTTCAGAATGTCTGGTGTTATATAAATCAGTGTAGGGCCCCGAACCGAAAACGCTTCCTTAACAGAATGTTGCATCTCCGCCAATGACTTTGGATGAGCGGACACCGCCCCCCAAGCTTCTGCCAATTTGCAAAAGTTTGGGTTCAAAATCTGTACCGCGTTTGGCACGATCTGCGAATTGATCATACAATCTTCAATTTCTTTCAATTTTTGATTATCCCAAAGAATAATCGGTAGACTTAAACCCAATTCCACCGCAAGCCCCAACTCCTGAACCGTGAACTGAAACCCATAATCGCCCGCTATAACAATTACGGGGGCATCACCGACACCAATTTTCCCACCAATGGCGGCCGGCAAAGCGTAACCCAGCGTACCAAATCCGTAAGGGTGGTGCCAATAGCCGGGTGCTTTCATCCGCACAGTTTCTTTGCCCACATATGCCAACTGTGTCATGTCAGAAAATATTTGACATTCCGCAGGCAACACCTCAATCAAAGCGTCGACAATGTTGATAATTCCGGGCCTCTCTAAATCTGTTTCCGCCCGCCACTTCCTACGTGTCGAGGCAATAGCCGCGCTCGACCACCCACTTTTCAGCTTCTCAAATACAACATCCAACAGACCACGAAACAACGAACCCGCATCTGCTACCACACAGATTTTTTGGTTCTCATGAGAATCTGCGAAGACCGACGGATCGATGTCCACTCGCACCATGAGGCAATCATGCCCTAAAGTGTCGCGCCAAATATCCACCTCAGCCAGCTCACTTCCAACCACCACCAGCAGATCAGCCTGCGACAACGCCTGTTTAGCTTCTGGCCGCGCCAAAAACGTACCATAGGCCAGTGGATCATC
>DLZA01000371.1:0-2178 GCA_003447515.1 Paracoccaceae bacterium | reverse complement strand
CTTCGTTAGCAAATCGCGCACTGGTTCAAATGCGTTAATAGCACCGCCTCCAAGAATGAACATTGGTTTCTGCGCCATGTTTAACGCGTTCGCCACAGCCATTACATCCTCTGGTCGCGCCGCCGGCAGGTTGCCGCTCACTCGCGGCAGGCCAGCATCTGCCATACTCTGTAAAACTTTAATCGGAACTTGAATGTGCTTTGACCGTGGCCTTTGTGCAGCGAACTCAGTGAATGCACGGTTTACCAACTGATACGCTGCACCACTAGTCCTGGCCTCTTCAGACCAATCACACACGGTACCAGCTGCCGCTTGCTGATCTTTCATCTGGTGCAACTGCCCCTTTTTCACCGCCGATTCATCCAAACACGATGAAATTACGAGCACTGGTACACTGTCGGAAAACGCCTGCCCCATCGGCGTCATAATGTTGCACAGACCTGGCCCCGTGATCACATAAGCCACCCCGGGTTTCCTGGTCGCCCGTGCATACCCATCCGCCATAAACCCTGCACCTTGTTCGTGACGCGCCAGAACATGGGTTATCCCCGCCTCTTCAATACCTCGATACATCTCTACATTATGGACACCCGGAATGCCGAAAATGGTATCAACACCATATTCTTTTAACATACTAGAAATTTGCACACCAACAGGCCGTTTCATCTAACTTCTCCAAAAATTCGCAGTAAATAAAACAAAAACTGCCATCAATTCGAGCCGCCCCACTAACATCCCCATAGCCAATAGCCACTTCGCTATGTCATTCAACTCGCCAAAATTCCCAGAAGGCCCAATCTCAGCTCCCAAGCCCGGGCCCACATTAGCTAACGCAGTTGCTGCGCCAGATATCGATGTGATCGTATCCAGCCCCGTCATGCCTAACGCAACGGAAAGAACTGCTAAAGACAGCAAAAAGAACATGAAAAACGCCATGACCGAGGACATAACATCATCAGGAATCGATCTTTTGTTATACTTCGGTGTGAACACTCCATTCGGACTGTGCAGGCGTTTAATCTGCGCGGAAACGGACGCAAAAAGTAACTGAAAACGAAATACCTTGATCGAACAAGTTGTGGAACCAGCACAGCCCCCGATCAGTCCGATCATGAAGAACAACATGACAGGGAAATCTCCCCAGCGGTTGTAATCATCAGACACAAATCCCGTACCCGTCAAGATCGAAACACCATTGAACAATGACTTGCGAAACGAATGCTCCAGATCTGATGTCATAAAGATCCAATTCCACAAAAGTAGGATGAAAATAACTACCAACACGCACAGAAAAAACACACGTATCTGGCTATCGAGAAATAACGGTTGCGCGGAACCGTTCAACAACTGGACATATCTGACAAAAGGCAGCGCAGCAGCCAGCATAAATACCGCACCAACATATTCAGCCCAAGCACCGAGCTGTACAAAGCTCGTGTCATGGTTTGCAAATCCTCCCGTGGCAATTGTCGTCATCGCGTGGACAAGCGCATCAAATAAGCCCAACCCCGCGACCGAATAGGCCGCCAAACACGCAATCGTTAAACTTAAATATATGGACCCGATCGAACGTGCAATTTGAGCAGCTTGGGGCAAAATCTTACCCATTGTTTCAAAACCTTCAGTGCGGAACAAATGCATTCCACCAACTCGCAAAGCGGGCAAAAATACCATTGCTACAACAATGATCCCGATGCCACCAAACCATTGCATCAAACCACGCCACAATAGGATCCCACGTGGTAATTCAGAAAGCTCCGAGAATACTGTTGAACCCGTGGTTGTTAGCGCGGACATCGCCTCAAAGAATCCATCAACAAGACTTGCATCTGTCGCCCCAATCCAAAACGGCAATGCTCCAAACACAGGCAAAACAAACCAAACCCCAGTCGTTAGGATAAAAGTCTGCTGGATAGTTAAGCCACCTGTGTTGCTATTCGCGCAGGCCAGTGCCACTGATCCGCCGGAGATCATAGTCAGCAATCCAGACAGACCAAACACCCACCATTGTTCATGGTTGTCATAGACATCCATGAGCATTGGAAGAAACATTGTTCCACCAAGCGCCAGAACCAAGAGGCCAATCACGTAAACTGCTGGGCGTAGATCAAACATAAACCACGCTTGAACGTCTGCATTCGAACTGTCAAGGAGGGTTCAACTCTACCCTCGGTGTAT
>DLZA01000124.1:1830-3092 GCA_003447515.1 Paracoccaceae bacterium | reverse complement strand
TTTTTGTAACTTTGCGCATAAGTGATTGCTCTTCTTACAAAATTATTAGGCTCAGAAGGTCAGATTTATGCCCAATCAATCCGTTGTCACACGTTTTGCGCCGTCTCCAACTGGTTTTTTGCACATCGGTGGAGCGCGGACGGCATTATTTAACTGGCTTTTTGCTCGTAACCGGGGCGGTACGTTTTTACTGCGTATTGAGGATACAGACCAAATACGGTCTACTACGGAGGCAAAAGAAGCGATTTATGATGGACTTAAATGGCTTGGCCTGGACTGGGATGGCGATGCAATTAGTCAGTTTGAACGCCGCGATCGCCACACCGAAGTAGCGCAAATTATGTTGAAAAATGGTAGTGCGTACAAGTGTTACTCATCACCGGATGAAATCGAAGCCTTTCGTGACTCTGCTCGTGCAGAAGGACGTCCCACATTGTTTCAGAGCCCGTGGCGTAATGCGAACTGCGCTGAAGCACCTGATGCCTCGTACGTAATACGCTTTAAGGCGCCACGTGAAGGTGAAGTAAGTATAAAAGATAAAGTTCAAAAGGTTGTAAAATGGAAAGCTGAAACGCTGGACGATATGGTTTTGCTACGCTCTGACGGAACACCAACTTATATGCTGGCTGTTGTTGTAGACGATCACGATATGGGAGTGACGCATATTATTCGCGGAGACGATCACCTCATCAATGCTGGACGCCAAAGCTTAATTTATAGAGCGATGGGTTGGAATGTGCCTGTATTTGCGCATATCCCGCTGATCCATGGCGATGATGGCAAAAAGCTATCCAAACGCCATGGTGCGCTCGGAGCCGAAGCTTATCGTGAAATGGGATTTACTCCTGCCACTATGCGCAATTATCTTGCTCGACTTGGGTGGAGCCACGGCAATGACGAATTGTTCAGTACTGAACAAGCCATCGAGTGGTTTGACTTTAAAGGATTGGGCAAATCCCCTGCTCGGCTAGATCTGAAAAAGTTAGATTCTGTCGGCAATTATCAAATTTCCAATACACCAAACGATGTGATCATGCATGATGTTGCAGTTTACCTTGAAGCAATTGGTAAAGACCCTTTAAGCACCGATGATTACAAAAAACTTTCCAAAGTGCTACCATTAGTAAAGGAGCGTTCAAAAAAGTTAAGCGATGTTCTTGAAAAGGCATTTTTTGTATTGGGCACCCGTCCGTTCACGCCAAATGACGCGGCGGAAAAGTTCCTTGATGCGGTATCCCGTGGTATACTGACGGCATTGACGG
>DLZA01000124.1:0-1433 GCA_003447515.1 Paracoccaceae bacterium | reverse complement strand
GACCTAAAGCTTGGGAAGATAGCACAGCCCATTCGGGCAGCATTGACCGGGCGCACAGTATCTCCGTCAATTTTTGACATGATGGCAGAACTGGGCAGGGAAGAAACCCTGAGCCGCCTGGAGGATGCTGCACGATGGATACCTGTTGAGCAGCGTCAAAATACTTAACAGACTAAGGTCTGCCAAATACGTTAGAGAGGTCGCATGACAGACAACTTAAAATCAGCAAAATTAACATATGGAAATTTTGAACTCGACTTGCCCATGTACTCGGCTTCAGCTGGCCCTGATGTAATTGATATACGCAAGCTGTACGCTCAAGGAGACGTTTTTACATATGATCCAGGCTTCACATCAACTGCATCTTGTGAAAGCACAATTACGTTTATTGACGGTGTTAAGGGTGAACTGCTGCACCGTGGCTATCCTATTGATCAACTAGCTGGTAAATCTCATTATTTGGAAGTGTGTTATCTGTTACTGTATGGTGAGTTGCCCGGCGCCATAGATCTAGAGGACTTTGAGGCTCGTGTAACAAACCACACTATGCTGCACGAGCAAATGATGAACTTCTTTCGTGGTTTTCGTCGCGATGCGCACCCGATGGCGATAATGACAGGTGTGGTAGGTGCAATGTCAGCATTTTATCACGACAGCACTGACATCAATGATCTTTGGCAGCGTGAAGTAGCTTCCATTCGTTTAATCGCGAAAATGCCAACAATTGCGGCATACGCCTATAAATATTCAATCGGTCAACCATTTGTGTATCCGCGGAATGATCTCGATTACGCATCCAATTTTTTACGTATGTGTTTTGCTGTGCCAGCCGAGGATTACCATGTAAGCCCAATTTTAGCCCGTGCTATGGATCGAATATTTACACTTCATGCTGATCACGAACAAAACGCATCTACTTCGACGGTCCGCCTGGCTGGATCATCTGGGGCGAACCCATTCGCTTGTATTGCCGCTGGCATTGCCTGTCTCTGGGGCCCGGCCCATGGTGGTGCAAACCAAGCCTGTTTAGAGATGCTGGAAGAAATTGGTTCTGTAGATCGTATACCAGAATTTATTGCACGTGCGAAAGACAAAGAGGATCCATTCCGCTTAATGGGCTTTGGCCACCGTGTTTACAAGAACCATGATCCTCGCGCCACTGTAATGAAAGAAAGCGCAGATGAAGTTCTTGAACTTCTGGGCGTTGGCAATAATCCGAAACTACAAGTCGCAAAAGAGTTGGAGCGCATTGCTCTTGAAGATCCATACTTCAAAGACAAAAAACTATTTCCTAATGTAGATTTTTATTCCGGGATCATTCTGGAGGCGATGGGCTTTCCAACATCAATGTTTACGCCAATTTTCGCTCTATCCCGCACAGTTGGTTGGATAGCACAGTGGAAAGAAATGATTGGTGATCCGACGCAAAAAAT
>DLZA01000300.1 GCA_003447515.1 Paracoccaceae bacterium | reverse complement strand
TTTCATCTTGGGCTTTAAGTTCGAAATTGGACGCGACACGATTGCAAGATCCGTAAGCAGTGTTTTGACATCCATATTCAAGCTACCAGCTTTAGAAACGTGGAAAAAGATACGTAGGTCGCTCTGGCCAATATTCTCCTTCATACTTAACACTTATATAAAGCAAAATGAAATTGTTACATTGGGGCTTTTGGTTGGAAAAATGTAACGCTATGGTGGCCAAGATTTTTATCGGAGACATTAATAATGGAAATAATCGGACACTATATTAATGGTGCACACGTATCGGGTGAAAGTGGGCGAACAGCTGACGTATTTAATCCAGCAACGGGTGAAGTACAGGCCAAAGTAGCACTGGCTAACGATGCGGAAATGGCCAAGGCGATCGAAGCTGCTGCTGCAGCACAGCCCTCCTGGGCAGCAAAAAACCCGCAGGTGCGTGCGCGCGTCATGATGAAAATGGTATCGTTATTGCATCGTGACATGGACAAACTGGCTGGAGCGCTCAGTCGCGAACATGGTAAAACATTGCCAGATGCAAAGGGTGATGTGATCCGTGGTCTGGAGGTCGTGGAATACTGTATCGGTGCGCCACAACTATTAAAGGGCGAGTTTACTGACGGTGCTGGCCCAGGGATCGATATGTATTCAATGAAGCAAGCATTGGGTGTGACTGCGGGGATTACTCCGTTCAACTTCCCCGCAATGATTCCTATGTGGATGTTTGCGCCAGCAATTGTTTGCGGCAACGCCTTTATTTTGAAGCCGTCTGAACGTGATCCATCTGTACCGATGATGCTTGCGGCTTTAATGGAGGAAGCTGGATGTCCCCCTGGTATAATTCAAGTCGTGAACGGTGACAAAGAGGCTGTCGACGCTATCTTGGATCATGATGTTATTCAATCTGTTGGGTTTGTTGGCTCTACTCCTATAGCCGAGTATATTTATGGGCGTGGTTGTTCCAATGGTAAACGCGTACAGTGTTTTGGTGGCGCAAAGAACCATATGATTATCATGCCAGACGCGGACATGGATCAGGCTGCAGACGCGCTAATTGGTGCTGGATTTGGCGCAGCAGGCGAGCGGTGCATGGCCATTTCTGTGGCTGTTCCAGTTGGAGATAAAACTGCAGACCGTTTGATCGAAAAGCTGACACCACGCGTGGAAGCTCTGAAAATTGGTCCATATACATCTGGAGATGACGTGGATTTCGGACCTGTTGTTACAGCAGCAGCCAAGCAAAATATTTTAGGTCTGATAGATACGGGCGTGAAAGATGGTGCGGACCTTGTTGTGGATGGGCGCGATTTTAATCTTCAGGGCTACGAAAACGGTTTTTTTGTGGGAGCGTGTTTGTTTGACAATGTGACCACGGAAATGGATATTTACAAAAAAGAGATCTTTGGTCCGGTTCTATCTACCGTACGCGCGCAATCTTATGAAGAAGCCATTGGTATGGCCATGGATCACGAATATGGTAACGGTACAGCGATTTTTACCCGTGACGGTGATACGGCACGGGATTTTGCAAATCGTATCAATGTAGGAATGGTTGGGGTGAATGTACCAATTCCTGTACCGCTGGCTTATCATACTTTTGGTGGATGGAAAAAATCGGCTTTTGGCGATTTGAACCAACATGGGCCTGATGCATTCAAGTTCTACACTCGGACTAAGACGGTAACATCTCGATGGCCTTCTGGTACAAAAGAGGGCGCGGATTTCTCAATTCCAACAATGGAATAAATCTATGGTGCCCTGCCTGACAGTTGGTGGGGTACTTAATTCAATCGTAGCATCAAGATTTAATTGGTGGAGCTGCAAAATTTTTGTAACAATTAAATCTTAACACTTATTTACTCTATGTTTCTGGGAATGCGCGCATGGATTTTGCATTGACTGAAGAACAAAAAGCTATCTTCCAAATGGCCTATGCTTTTGGGCAGGAAAAGATTGCGCCATTTGCACGTGAATGGGAGCAGGATGGCACGATACCAAAAGAACTGTGGACTGATGTTGGAGGACTAGGTTTTGGTGGTCTTTACGTTTCAGAAGATTCTGGTGGAGCTGGGCTGTCGAGACTGGAAGCTACACTTGTGTTTGAAGCCTTGGCTATGGCCTGCCCGTCCGTTGGATCATTTTTATCGATCCACAACATGGTTGGAGGAATGATAGATAAATTTGGTTCGCCTGAAAGTAAGGCGAAGTGGTTGCCTGATTTGATCTCCATGAACAAGGTTTTTTCTTATTGCCTGACAGAGCCTGGCTCTGGTTCTGACGCATCTGCTCTTCGCACTAAGGCAGAACGCACAAATGAAGGCTATTCGTTGAATGGCACTAAAGCCTTCATTTCTGGTGGTGGTTATTCAGATGCTTTTTTGGTGATGGTGCGCACGGGGGAAGAAGGTTCAAAAGGTATTTCATCCATGATTGTCGAACATGGTGCAGAGGGACTTTCTTATGGCGCATTCGAGGACAAAATGGGTTGGCGGTCACAGCCAACATCTCAGGTGCAGTTCGATGATTGCAAAGTCCCGTCTGAGAATTTGATTGGTGATGAAGGTCTGGGGTTTTCTTATGCAATGGCTGGTTTGGATGGTGGTAGACTGAATATTTCTGCTGGAGCACTTGGTGGTGCGCAGTCTGCTCTAACGGCTGCTTTGAATTATATGGGCGAGCGTAAGGCATTTGGTAAAACGATCGACAGCTTTCAAGCTTTGCAATTTAAAGTTGCAGATATGGAAATTGAATTACAGGCAGCAAGGGTATTTTTGCGGCAAGCTGCTTGGAAGCTTGATACAGGCGCGCCCGATGCGGCTAAGCACTGCGCCATGGCGAAAAGATTTGTAACTGATGTAGCTTTCAACGTGTCTAATGATGCGCTGCAATTATATGGTGGATACGGGTATTTAGCGGACTATGGCATTGAAAAAATTGTACGTGACTTACGAGTGCATCAGATTTTAGAGGGCACCAACGAGATAATGCGAATGATCACTGCACGGCATTTGTTGGCTGAGCGTCAGTAGTGGACATCCATATTCGTAAAGAGGGTCGGGCTGGTCGTATTACGCTTCATCGACCAAAGGCATTGAATGCGCTTACATATCAAATGTGTTTGGACATCGAAGCCTCATTGGATGCTTGGCGCGACGATGCGGCTGTGGATCTGGTTATCATAGATGCCGAAGGGGACAAAGCTTTTTGCGCAGGTGGGGATATACAAGATTTGTATAATGCTTCAGTTGCTGGGAATTTTGCCTTTGGGCAAACGTTCTGGCGTGATGAATACCGCCTGAACGAAAAGATTTTTAACTATCCAAAACCTTACGTCGCGCTAATGCAAGGCTTTGTAATGGGCGGTGGTGTGGGCGTATCTTGCCATGGCTCTCATCGTATAGTTTGTGAAACTAGCAAAATCGCCATGCCAGAGTGCGGTATTGGACTGATTCCTGACGTGGGCGGTTCATTGATGTTAGCGCGTGCACCAGGGAAATTGGGAGAATATCTCGGTACAACAGGCGCGCGAATGAATGCTGGAAATGCGATTTATGGAGGTTTTGCCGATACATTTGTAGCGCGGGAACGGTGGAACTCACTTTTGTCTCAACTCATCGAAACCGGCGATCCCAATTGTATTGATGAAGTAAAGATGGCTGCTCCAGTGGCAACGCTTCAAGAAAGGCAAGGTGATATTGATACCTTTTTTGATAATACGGATCTGTCAAAGGTACGTGCAACTCTTTTAGAGGCTAGTACTGAGTTTAGCATTACGACTGCTAAACAAATTGATCAAAAAAGCCCACTCTCAGTTGCCACAACACCAATTCTAATTGCACGTGTTAGAGCAGAAAATACGATTGAATCAGCACTGTTTGAAGAATATAACTTTACACACCGTGCGGCTGAACATGGTGATTTTATTGAAGGTATCAAAGCTACAATAATTGACCGTGACCACACACCTAATTGGCGCTTTGCGTGTTTGGAAGACGTAGATCAGTCGTATATAAATAAGATGCTTGCACCGTATGACGAAGCATCCTTTTAGGAGATTGCTATGAAAATAGGATTTATAGGACTTGGCAATATGGGTGCACCAATGGCGGCCAATCTGGTAGCAGCTGGTCACGCAGTAGTTGGTTTTGATCTCGTGGCTGATGTTCCCGACGGTGTGATTAAGGCCAGTTCGGCGACTGACGCCGTGACCGGGCAAGATGTCGTAATTACCATGCTGCCAAACGGACAGGTGTTAAAGTCAGTAGCAAGTGAAATTTTGGTTAATATGGACAGAGGTGCAGCCTTAATTGATTGTTCGACCGTTGATGTTGAAAGCGCGCGCGAAGTGGCTGTTTCTGCAATAGCATTAGGATTACACGCAGTCGATGCGCCTGTGTCAGGTGGGATTGGTGGTGCAGCAGCTGGCACGTTAACATTTATGGCCGGTGGAACTTTGGAGGCCTTTGGTATTGCTGAACCATTATTTGATGTAATGGGCCAAAAGACCGTTTATTGTGGGGAAAGTGGTGCAGGACAGGCTGCGAAAATCTGCAACAACATGATACTAGGCATTTCGATGCTGGGAACATGTGAAGCCTTTGCACTGGCTGACAAATTGGGCCTTGATCGCCAAAAGATGTTTGATGTTGTTAGCACCTCTTCGGGATATTCCTGGTCAATGAACGTCTACTGCCCTGCCCCTGGTATTGGTCCAGAATCGCCAGCAGATAACGGCTATGAGCCTGGTTTCGCCGCAGAATTGATGCTTAAAGATTTGCGGTTAAGTCAACAAGCAGCGCAAGTTGTTGACGCAGATACTCCAATGGGCC
>DLZA01000383.1:2595-3295 GCA_003447515.1 Paracoccaceae bacterium | reverse complement strand
ATTTTCTGCTGTGTATGGTTTTGGAGGCTTTAGTGTTGGGGTTTCAAAATCGTTGGCAGAATTTTGTTGGGAGACTACATCTCTACTTACACATTAATTTCAAACTAAACCGTGCCGCTGCTCTCGCTGAGTGGCGTCAATTATTGAGCGCATAGGGTTTTGGGCTGTGCCGGCAATCTGATGGCGGTTCTCATTAGTTTGACAGCTGCGTTTGACAGCTGCGAGACGAGTTCGCATTCGTCTGACAGCACTCCTGCAAGAGTTTTCTATGGACACCATATTTCAACTCGTGTCTTCTAAGTTTATCAAAACACATGCGCCACGGACGCAGAGACATATTTTTGGGCTCCACTCGGAGTGTAATAATTGTTTGTCGACATGGGCTTGTTTGATTATAATTAAGACTCTTAACGTATGTCTAAAACGCTCGTTAAAAAATTCTGCAATATCATCGATGGCGCGCTGGCTGCACACAACTAGGTTACTTTACTTTTGGCGTTTGATGAAGTTTTTCAATGTGATCCCAGACGTTATATGTCGGGCCTCTCGCCGGGGTTTTGTTAAGATTATAAAAAATGTGGGGCAAAGACTTTGATGGCCAATCTTAGGGAGGTCTTCAGGACATGAGAACTTGGATCGAAGACGCGGCAGTTCGCTATGAAGCCTGCAACCGGTCGGCCATACGTTGGTTGATCGACCG
>DLZA01000383.1:0-2267 GCA_003447515.1 Paracoccaceae bacterium | reverse complement strand
CCAAGTCAAAGCGGATTTCTAAACACGAAAGTGAATTCATTAACTGGAGTTGACTACGACGCCTCCTCCTCTGGTTTGCGTGGCCCCAAATTTACCTATGGCTGGATTCAGGGACGCGGGCTTGAAGCGTTGGTAACATTTGCTGATTTCTATCAGGAGCTTAATCCGGTATTGTCCAAGCGTATTAGCCAAAGAGCTGAACAACTATTTCACGGACTGAGCGAACTCTACATGCGGGATGGTCATACCTACTTTCTTTATGACGAAGGGCTTAACCCAGTCATACCAGTGGATGATGGCGTTAAACCCCAAACTACTGCGCTTTCAATTTTCACATATTCGGACGCCTTTGTTGCCAAAGGGCTTGTGGCAGCAGCTTGCCGTTTTGATCGCGAAAATGTAACGCCATTTCTTGACTACTTGCATAACGTCATCGCGGCCATCGAAGACGAACGTTTCCAGATGGAAGAAAAACGTGCGCTTTCAGTGGAAAACGCAAGGGCCGAACCAGATGATTTTGGACCACGTATGATCCTTCTCGGGGCTGCAGGCCTGTTGCACCGATGTAACCATTCCGATGAAGCAAGCTTTGCCAACCGTTTTATTGACGACGTTTTGGCGCGCTACTACGACGCTACTACGGGACTTCTTTTGAACGTTCCAAAACAAGAGGCTTGCAACTTAGGTCACGGGATTGAATTCTGCGGTTTTGCGTTTGAACATCTGGTACGGTGCCCAGACGACCCCCGGATAAAACCCCTTCAGGCCATTCTTCTAAGAAGTCTTGAGATTGGCCTTCACGGTCCTGGAATTGCACTTAGTATTTCATCCAAAACGGGGCAGGCTAATTCACCATATTACCCCTGGTGGCAAATGCCGGAGGCGATCCGCGCAACTGCGCTTGGATACAAACTAACAGGTGATATAAGCCTCATAAACCTTTGGAAAAAGGCAGACGAGGCCTTCTTTGACAATTATTGGCAACCTAACCGAAGCTTTGCATACCAAGCAAGAACGATGGGGGGCCCCGTAGACTATGTCCCCGCTACGCCCGATTTGGACCCCAGTTATCACACTGGCCTTAGTCTTCTGGCAGCTATCCGTTCTATACAGGATTAGCGGGTTGAGGCCAAGGTCTGAGGGTATCTCCTGACTATGATCTGGTAGGAAGGGAGTGGAACTGCTTGGCCGTTCCTTTTCTTTCAGGACCGCCGCGATCAGGGCGACCTTATCAGTTTCACCGTCAAGATTTACTGCTTCGTGGAACGAGATTTTTCTCCCGTCGTTTCCCGCTGCACATTGCGGAGGTGTAGCCAATGGGCCTGTTTCCCAAGGAGCTGAATTTATACTAGGTGAACCATGCTCGGCCCGCACCTCAAGCGAGCCAGCACAAAGTTCCGCTACGCGCGATGCAATGGTCTCGACAAGTCAACCATAGTGGGCCTCCAGCGTCATTATCCGCAGCGGTCGCAACAAAAGGAACGGTGTATCATCGGGCTGACAGCTTAGCGTCCTACCAATTTCTTCCGCCATAAGTACGACTTCAGACAACAATATCTGTTAGATGGCGACAAAACCTTTTCGCATTGACCAGTTTAGCGCTTGACGTCTTCTGATGCCGGCAGACTTTCAACCACATCCCCCAGTGAAACTGCTTTTGCCACCGCGCCCTTTTCCGCAATTTAGGCCTGACGCTTTTGGATCTCTTATACTCCCTGAATAACTCCATTCGGGATTTGATGAAGAGCCGTCACTACAGCATTCAGAAGCCAGCTTGTGGCATACCCTCAATGAATACCGGGTCGTAGGAACCAGACTAGGACCATATCTTTTTCAGAGGCATTCATTTTTCTTACGTTTCAAGTCTTGCGCCAGTCTTTGAATCAAACACTTGAACTGCAGTCGGATCAATGACAAATGCATGGACATCGCCAATGGGAGTATCAAAACGTTCACGTAAAAGGATGGTAATCTCCTGATCTGCCAACCGGGCTACCAACATGGTTTCTGATCCAGTCTGCTCGCTGGCTTCAATCGTCGCCTTGAATGAGGCTCCGTCTCCACCCAGTCGGATGTGTTCGGGCCGAAGGCCAATTATGTAGCCGCCGTCAAGTGTCGCGTATGTTGGCTTTGAAAGCACCTGCCCATCTGAAAACACCATCTCGTTAGAGCCTACCTTGGTCGTGGCGGGTAAAAAGCCCATCGCTGGCGAGCCAATGAAACCTCCTACTAACTGATTTACTGGTTTCTCAATGTGCTCCAGTGGG
>DLZA01000337.1 GCA_003447515.1 Paracoccaceae bacterium | reverse complement strand
CAAAATTAGGTTAACAGCAGCCCTTGAAAGCGCAATCCTGTCTTTACCAACGCACAGCTTCACGGCACTCTATATTTAACTTCCTTTGAAAGGTTCAGCCGCTATGACACCACCTCACAAAAAGTTAAAGTTACGGTCTCAAAGCTGGTTCAACAACCCAGATGATATTGAGATGACGGCACTCTATTTGGAGCGTTACTTGAATTATGGCCTCACACGCGATGAACTAACCTCAGGCAAGCCGATCATTGGCATCGCACAAACTGGCAGCGATCTTAGCCCCTGCAACCGTCATCATATTGAGCTAAGCAAGCGAGTCCGTGACGGCATAATTGCCGCTGGAGGTACGGTGATTGAGATACCGGTGCACCCAATTCAGGAAACAGGTAAACGGCCGACGGCAATGCTTGATCGCAACCTCGCCTATCTGTCTCTGGTCGAAACGCTCTTTGGATACCCCATCGATGGTGTGGTTTTGAACATTGGGTGTGATAAAACTACACCTGCCCTCCTAATGGCAGCCGCAACCGTTAATATCCCTGCAATAGCCTTTTCCGTTGGGCCAATGCTTAACGGTTGGTTCAAAGGCAAGCGCACTGGCTCTGGTACAATTATGTGGAAGGCGCGGGAACTTCATGCCAAAGGAGAAATCAACGATTCAGAGATGTTGGAACTTGTTGCCTCCTCTGCACCCTCCACTGGCTATTGCAACACAATGGGCACGGCCAGCACGATGAATTCTCTCGCCGAGGCTTTAGGTATGCAGTTACCCGGCTCAGCAGCCATTCCAGCTCCCTACCGAGAACGAGGACAAATGGCATATAAAACAGGACGTCGCATTGTTGATATGGTTTGGGATGACCAAAAGCCTTCTGATATTATGACTAGAGAGGCATTCGAAAATGCAATTGTCATTAACTCTGCTATTGGCGGTTCCACAAACGCTCCAATTCACCTAAACGCCATCGCTAAGCACCTAAACGTGCCGTTAGATAATCAAGACTGGCAAAACATTGGCCACAAAGTACCACTTATGGTGAACTTACAACCTGCTGGCGAATATCTCGGCGAAGATTACCACCGTGCCGGTGGCGTGCCAGCTGTGACAGGTGAACTGATCCGCGCAGGATTGCTACCTTATCCAAACGCTTTAACAGCTAATGGCAGGACAATATCTGAAAATTGCGCTACAGTTGAAATTGAAAATACAAATGTAATCTGGCCTGTCTCTGCGCCGATGGTTGAGCAGGCTGGGTTCATCAACCTAACTGGCAATATTTTTGAGAGTGCTCTTATGAAAACATCTGTTATTTCAGAAGAGTTCCGAACACGATATCTTCAAAATCCAAGTGACATAAATGCACTCGAGGGCAAAGCAATCGTTTTCGACGGACCAGAACACTACAACTCTTCCATCGATGATCCGGCATTGGGGATTAACGAAAACTCAATATTGTTTATGCGTGGTGCCGGACCATTGGGCTATCCTGGAGGCGCTGAAGTGGTAAATATGCGTGCTCCAAACTATTTGCTGCAAAAAGGCATTACGTCCCTACCCTGCGTTGGTGACGGGCGCCAGTCAGGCACATCCGGATCACCGTCAATCTTAAACGCCTCTCCAGAGGCAGCGGCAGGTGGTAATATGGCAATTTTAAAAAATGGTGATCCGATACGCATCGATCTTAATGCCTGCAAGGTCTCACTCCTTATCGACAAAGAGGAAATTGAAGCACGTCAGATCGCACTTGCAGCCGCGGGTGGATATGATCGTCCGGAAAGCCAATCGCCTTGGCAGCAATATTTTCGTGAAATGACAGAACCGTTTTCAGAGGGAATGGTCCTACGTGACGCGCCAAACTATCAATCCATCGCACAAAAGCACCTGCCTCGTAATAATCATTAAAGAGCTAACATACTGTTTAATCATGACAATAAAAATAACGGAAAAAATCAACACACTTGTTGTTGGGGCGGGTCAAGCAGGCATTGCTGCCAGTGAACACCTTAAAAACAATGGTATACCTCATCTTGTCTTAGAACGGGATCGTATAGCCGAACGCTGGCGTTCAGCGCGTTGGGACTCATTGGTCGCAAACGGTCCTGCTTGGCATGACCGTTTTCCAAACATGGAATTTAGCAGCTGCGGCCCAGACGGATTTCCAGGAAAAGAAGACGTCGCAAATTACTTTGTAGATTACGCAGAGAAGATAAAAGCGCCTGTGAGAACCCGCGTCGCTGTAACCAAAGCCGAACGTCTGAAAGGAACGACCAACTTTCGTGTAGAGACTAGTGAAGGCGTCATCGAGACGCAAAATATTATCGCAGCCACAGGACCATTTCAAAAGCCTATCTTTCCTAAAATTGTTCCATACGATGATGATCTGCTACAAATACATTCCAATTCATATTTCAATCCTGACCAGCTTCCTGAAGGCAGTGTCTTAGTTGTTGGAGCAGGATCATCAGGCGCACAAATCGCAGAAGAATTGATGAACGCAGGTCGGGATGTTTATTTGTCAGTTGGGCCTCATGATCGCCCCCCGCGAACTTATCGCAATCGCGATTTCGTTTGGTGGCTTGGGGTTTTAGGTAAATGGGATTTGCAAACCCCGGGTCCGGGAACGGAACACGTTACCATTGCCGTAAGTGGTGCAAATGGTGGCAAAACGGTTGATTTTCGCAGGTTCGCAGCAGGTGGCATGACACTCGTTGGCATGACCAAGCACGTAAAAGATAGTGTTCTGCATTTTGCAAATGATTTAAATCATAATATCTCTAACGGAGACGCTAATCTTTTATCGCTCTTAAAAGAAGCCGATGAT
>DLZA01000268.1:646-2539 GCA_003447515.1 Paracoccaceae bacterium | reverse complement strand
AACCTAGGATGAGGCAAGACACTTTCCTTTTAGCTGACGTAGGCGGTACCAACACGCGGCTTGCTCTTGGCACGCGCAATGGGCTGCTATCGCAAACAACTGCACGCTATTCCAATGATAACTTCAATGGATTCAGTGATATACTTGTCACCTATCGAGCTCAGCACACCAACCAGCCGATCCATTCTGCGGCCATGGCAGTCGCGGGACAGATCAATGGGCACCGCGCGCAATTAACTAATCGCAACTGGTCTTTTGACAGCGATCACCTGGCCGATGCAGTGGGCTGTGAACAGGTACATTTCATCAATGATTTGAGCGGCCTTGCACGGGCAATTCCTGTGCTTTCTCCTCACCAATTACGCTCTTTGCAAACTACATTATCATCACATTCTAATGACCAATCTCTTGTAATTGGCCTGGGCACGGGCGTAAATGTTTCTGCTCTTCTGGGTAAAATGACACTTTCAGCTGAAATTGGACACACCAGCTCTACGCGTCCAATGATCAATATGATCGAAGCACACCTGGGTGACGCGCAATTAGGCTTTGATACGGTTGAAGATATTCTGTCTGGCCGAGGTCTTGAGTCACTCTACCAACTTTCAACAGGCGGTGTGCTTAAGGCTTCAGAAATTTGCGCTACGTACAAGCAAAACGATGGCGCACGTAGTACGTGTCAATTATACGGCTCTCTTTTGGCCGAATTGATCCGAGAGTTGGCACTGCACTATCTCCCACACAATGGTATCTATCTGTCAGGCAGCGTGGCTCGCGGCATTCTTGAAACACCAGCACGGGCACAGGTAATCACCAGCCTGACGCAAGAGCATCCGATGCGCTCCACAATTGAAAGAATGTCATTGTCTGTGATAACCGATGACGCAGCGGCATTGCTCGGCTGTCTAGAAATCGCGAAAACAAACGCTTAAGCTATCTTAAACGTTCAGGCAAACATGCAAAGCATTCACTTCGACATCAAAGACAAATCGTTTCATGCGATCAGCTGTGGGGACCCTAAAAACCCATTGTTACTGTTCTTGCACGGTTTTCCAGAATATTGTGACGCTTGGGCTGCTGTGCTACCATTTTTTGCGGATACTCATTATTGCGTCGCACCAGACCAACGCGGATATGGGAAATCGTGGCGTGGCGGCAATGTTGGTGACTATGCCACCAAACACCTCGCCGCAGATGTACTTGCGATGATTAAGATGTTTGGAAATGGTAAAGCCGCCGCTTTAGTCGGTCATGATTGGGGCGCCTCTGTTGCCTATGCCTGCGCTATGAGAGCGCCTGAGATGCTAGACAACTTGGTAATTATAAATGGCGTGCACCCAGCCCCATTTCAGGAAGGTTTAGCGTCGGGAGGACCGCAGGCGAAAGCCAGTCAGTACATAGAGTGGTTACGTCGAGAGGGCTCAGAAGAAGCACTTGTGGCAAATAACTTTGAACGCATGTTTGGCATGTTCAGCAAATACATGGATATGTCGTGGCTGACACCCCAAAAAAAGACAGATTACCGAGCCGCGTGGCGAGACCTGGAGGGTGTGAAGGGTATGGTGAATTGGTATCGCGCGACCCCTTTGTTGGTGGCGAAGCCCGGGGAACCAATTCCAACGGATAAACTGCCTCAGTGGGACCCAAAAACTCTGAGAATTCGAATGCCACACCTGCTGTTGTGGGGGCTTGGCGATACAGCATTGAAACCAGAAACCCGTGACGCGCTTATTAATTATTGTGAAGATCTGACAATTGTTGAACGCGAAGACGCAGACCACTGGATAATCCACCAACATCCTAAGTGGGTCGCCATGCAAATTATGGCGTTTCTCAGCCGCCCTTAAGCTGCTGCAATAAGTAAACTTCGCTGTCTGGCTTCACCTCATTGGT
>DLZA01000268.1:0-262 GCA_003447515.1 Paracoccaceae bacterium | reverse complement strand
GATTACATTTTCCAACGCGGGGTGTGCCGCGACGAGGCCCGATAACACCTCGCCAACATTTTTTGCATTCACATTTACAACGTCATTACCATCTGCAAAAGCACGTAAGCCAGACCATAGGTTAACCGCAACCAAAGCTCAGCTATTCTTTTGCTGAGACAGGGCAGCCAAAATGCGAGGCGGTGACATGGGCAGTTCTTTAAGCTGAACACCCGCTGCATTAGAAACAGCATCTGCGATCGCCGCCAATGGTGGACAAATG
>DLZA01000386.1 GCA_003447515.1 Paracoccaceae bacterium | reverse complement strand
CACTTTTTATCAATAACTTGAAACATCTCATATTCCAAAAAACGGTCCCAAAAGCGGTCCAAAGACAAACAAAGACACTCTATGAATATTCCACGTTACGGAGTGACAACGGAAATCGAACGTAAAGCATCACAGCCAGGCGGATGATCTGATGGCTCGTTTTAAAGGACCTGAATGGGGAGTGTTTTGTCATTCGAAGACGCTAAAAATTAGCCCAGCCTGCTTCAAGCAACTTTAATCTGACAGTATCATTGATGGTGGCACAACTGCAAGCTGAGGCTTTTATTTATTCACACTAACTGGTAATTCCCCGCAAAAACCTCCGACAGCTAACTCACCAGATCCAAGGCTTATTGCAGCCGGCGCGACGTAAGGATTTGGCGCTATCATAATTAAGTCTAAAATCACGAAAATGGCGACGAGAGTTATCGTCATGGAGGCGGTACGGTATCTGGTCACAATTATAGCTCCAGACCTAATCTCGGTCGTAAATAAATCCCTAAATACGATCCCATAAACGCGACAGCAAACCAAACCCATCCGTGTAGGCTGCCCGTTGATATGCCAGAAAAAAATGCGCCAACATTACATCCGAAAGCCAACCTTGCAGCATACCCCATGAGGAACCCCGCAACTGCTGCAGACGCCCAACCTAACATGGGCAACCTCGGGATAGGCTGTGATAAGCCCTTTCGCCAAAACGCTGCCAAGAATGAACCGACGATAAGGCCAATATTTGTCAACGACGTATAGTCTGTCAGTACGCTAGCCTGAATGCGTTCTACTGATCCCGTTGCTGTCCAAAAAACGGATCCCGATAAATCGATACCGGAATAAAATGCGCCCTTCGCAACCCAAAGGCCCAAACCATAAACGACACCCCATGGCTGGCCCGATACAACCAAATTGAAAAGGGCTAATATCGCGACCAACAATGCTGCGAATATCAATCGTTTGGGAAGTCGGCATAGCTGTGGATCAGCTTTCCACCACAAAAAAGAAGCAACGCACAATAAGGCTAGTATTGTGGCCAGAGCACCTTCCAAACCACTGAGGTTCTGTACTGGGATTGCGCCAAGACCTATCCACCATGATAAGTTAAAAGCTCCTGCAAAACTGCCCACGGCAAAAAAGGGTAACGCGATTAAGGAGACCAGATTGCCGGTTCCAGCGTTAACCAAAGTGCCAGAGCCACATCCCAAAACGATCTGCATTGCAGCGCCAAAAACAAATGCTCCCAGAACCATGGCATAGCCTATCGGCGCCGTTGCGCCATTTACTTCACCAGAATAAGTATTAATTAACGGTATCGCGAAAAGTGCGACAATCCCGATGGCCAAAAGTTGAGCCCAGATACCTGCGGGGTCACGCCGCAAAATCATTGCCCGCCATGGACCTGCAAAACCAAAGCGCAATCCTTCCAAGGTAGCCCCAAACCCAAGACCAATCGCAATCATTAAACCATACCGTAGGCCGGCGATTGCAGACACAGACAGGCATAAAAAAACAGCAAAAAATATTACTGTAACGGATGTAGCGAGCTTGCGGGGGGTAACCCCCGCAATTGGTTTGGCAAGATTAGACAAAGCTAGAACCCAATTTGACGAAGAAGGTTCTTAAACACTCCTGGCGTGTTTTGCATTGGAAGATCCGCATTGGAATACTCCACCATCGATCCAGCGTAGAGCTTTGCGTTTTTAACATTGGCGAGCTCGGAAAGGGCAAACCAGTGCGTTGCCGCCCAATGTCCAGTGTTGCAAAACGAAATCACCTGATCATCGCCATCAATTCCAAGGGAAGCCTTCAAGGCGGATACGTCTGTAGGCGCCGAAATTGCGGCAGCACCGTTTTCGAAAAATGTTGTGTAAGACTGATTTACTGCTCCAGGCAAAGTGCCAGGACGCTTTGCAGCACCGTGAGCTTTGTCACCCGCAAAGAATTCGGGCAACCGCGCATCTACCAAAAGGCCCGAAATCTCGCCTTTCACAACAGATGCAACTTGATCCGTGTCGGCCAGCCAAGTGGTGTCAAATTTGAGATCCAACTGGCTCGGCACGCCTGTTTCAGGGGTGTTATTCAGAGGAAATTTTGCATCTCGCCAAGCAATTCGCCCACCGTTCAGGATACTAAGATCCCTAAATCCAGTCGATTTAAGCGTCCAATAAACGCGGGCTGCTGCGCCGAAATCTGTGTCCGTATTCCCTTCTGAAATAATGACAATGGGCGCATCTTGCTCAAGGCCCAGCCGCTCAAGGTGCTTCTCCAGAACGGCTAAATCCACGAGACCGCCGGGATTGTCTTTTGTGCCGCGAAACAACTTGTACGGCGCCCACAAGGCTCCATCGACATGTGAGTCTTCATAACCAGCGTTGCGGATATCAAGAAGGATGGGTTGCTCCCGATCTAATGCTCCGGCAAGGTCATTGGCCTCCACAAGCGGACCAAATGTTGCCGCAAGTGGGGTGGTTACAATGCCAACGATTGCGATAAGAGTGGTAAAAATTAATCTCATAATGAAGTCCTATAGTTTGCACTGAAGTGCTTTTAAGAAAAAATTTAATTCCAGTAAATAGAGTCATTAGAGTAAATTATAGAACAATGTTCTATATATTTTCTTTCATATGGAATATATTTTTAATTTTTTGATTTTCCAAAATCATTCGTGCTTTTATGCCCAACGAATTGAGGCAAATATTCTTAAATAACTATCTCATGCTTTTTCTGGTCCAAGAGGTGCTATTAGACAAATGAGAACTGGCAACAAATTTCTGGTACGGCCCAAATCTATGCTTTCAACAATTTGCGCCTGTCAGCGAGAGCAGCAGCACAGGGCGCTTCAGTACTCCCACCCCACATCTCGACAGAGACGCAGGGTAGGCTTTGATGATTGCACCCGAGAGCTGGTTCCTAGTTGATTACTGCTATG
>DLZA01000073.1 GCA_003447515.1 Paracoccaceae bacterium | reverse complement strand
CCAACGTTGGAAAGGGGCTTGCGATTCCTATGGTCCTTATTTGGTGTCGGTTCCGCACCATATGCTTGCAGGCGATCTGCAAGTCAGCATCTGCCTTTTTTATAAACTAAACTTTAAATTTTAACCTGTGAATATCTAGCTGATATAAGATAAAAAGGTACTTTTTGAGTAAGCAAAACAAGTGGTGGCAAAGCATTTTGTGATTGGTCGAACAACGGCCTTTAAGGTCCTGCCAAATCGCAAACGACACTAGGTTTTGCCTAGTGGTCGTTGCTTTTTAGGGTTAGTTGACCAGCCTGGCTTCTGTCACGGCATCGACATCTGCACGGGTGACGCCGTCTGCCAGTTCTATTAACTTTAGCCCCCCACTCACCACGTCAAAAACGCCTAGGTTTGTAATGATGCGGTCTACAACGCCTTTGCCTGTGAGTGGCAATGTGCATTCCTTCAGCAGTTTGCTTTCACCGCGTTTGTTTGCATGATCCATGATCACCACCACGCGGCCTACGCCTGCAACCAGATCCATTGCGCCTCCCATACCTTTGACCAGCTTGCCCGGGATCATCCAGTTCGCCAGATCACCGTTTTCAGCTACCTCCATCGCACCAAGGATCGCCATGGCAATTTTGCCACCCCGAATCATTCCAAAGGATTGCGCACTGTCAAAATATGCAGTTTGGGGCAGTTCTGTGATGGTCTGCTTGCCTGCATTAATCAGATCCGCGTCGATGTTTTCTTCGGTTGGAAATGGCCCCATGCCGAGCATACCATTTTCTGATTGGAGGGTCACTTCGACATTTTTGGGAATATAGTTAGATACAAGCGTTGGAATGCCGATGCCAAGGTTCACATACCAGCCGTCTTGAAGCTCTTGTGCGGCCCGCTCGGCCATTTGGTTGCGATCCCAAGCCATTATGCAGCCCTCACTGTGCGTTGTTCGATGCGTTTTTCATGATCGCCTTTAAACAGACGGTTTACGTAAATGCCAGGCAGGTGGATACTGTCTGGGTCTAGGCTACCTGTTGGGACGATCTCCTCAACCTCGACCACACAGATCTTGCCACACATAGCAGCGGGTGGGTTGAAATTTCGAGCAGTTTTGCGGAACACGAGGTTGCCCGTTTCGTCTGCTTTCCACGCTTTGACAATGGATAGGTCCGCAAAGATGCCTTCCTCTAATATGTAGTCTTCACCGTTGAAGGATTTCACTTCTTTGCCCTCGGCGATCACGGTGCCGACACCGGTTTTTGTGTAAAAGCCTGGGATGCCACAACCAGCAGAGCGCATTCGTTCTGCGAGCGTGCCCTGGGGGTTAAACTCTAACTCCAGCTCCCCGGCAAGATATTGGCGCATGAATTCGTCATTTTCGCCGACGTAGGAAGAAATCATCTTTTTAACTTGGTGGGTTTGTAGCAAAACACCCAAACCAAAATCATCAACGCCCGCGTTGTTAGAAGCAACAGTGAGGTCTTTTGTGCCGGCCTCTTTGATCGCAGTGATGAGATTTTCGGGGATACCGCAGAGGCCAAAACCGCCCGCCGCAATGAGCATTCCATCAAACAAAAGGCCATCTAAAGCTTTTGTGGCGGAGGTGTAAATTTTTCCCATTTGGATTTCCTCGTTGCGTTCACGACGATGTTTACGCTGCGCCGCAGTCTGATTCAAGTCGGGTTATTCAAAGCCAAAATCAGCGGCCATTTCGCCAATCAAAGTGGAATGAAAAGCCTGCATGCGCAGGTTGGGCTGGCGAGCCTCTAAGATTTCGGCCAGCGGGTCAGCTGCGGTAATGTTGCTGTTTGCCAGTTGCGAAATAATGGCGTGTCCGCAAAAAGGAACGTATGCTTCGGAGTAACCACCTTCATGTACCATCACTAGTTTGCCTCCGCACATATCAGCGGCCACTTCCATTAGCATATTGGTCATTTGTGCAAAGCTGCGTGCCGTTACAAGCATATGGGCGAGTGGATCAAATGGTCCAGCGTCAAGACCACAGGCGATGATTATGATATCTGGTTCAAATGCCGTCAGTGCGGGTATCACGATACGTTCCAACGTTTCCACATAGGCTGCATGGCCACAACCGGGGGGTAGTGGTACGTTGAGATTATAGCCCTCGCCCACACCTGACCCACGATCTGACACATCGCCTGTGTCAATCGGGTAGTTGTGTTCTTGGTGGATAGAAATTGTTAAAACATCATTGCGATCATAGTAAATCGCCTCAGTTCCATTGCCGTGGTGCACGTCCCAGTCAAGGATCGCCACACGTTCCGCCCCGTGGTTGGCGATAATTTCTTCTGTGCCAATTGCGATGTTATTAAGAAGACAAAAGCCGTTTGGGAAATCAGGTAGTGAGTGGTGGCCGGGGGGACGTGACAGCGAATACGCGTTATCGAATTTGCCTGACATGACGTCTGCGATGGCCTGTGTTGCCATACCGGCAGATAGGGCCGCTATTTCATAGCCACCTTGGGCAAATGGGGTGCGTAGCCCAAGTTCGCCACCGCCATTGTCTGACATTTCTTTGAACTGCTTAAGGTAGCTTTCGGGGTGAATGCGGTTCAGTTGTTCGGTTGTCGCTGGGGGCGCGGATTGAACGTGTAACTGACCGAG
>DLZA01000251.1:1825-6121 GCA_003447515.1 Paracoccaceae bacterium | reverse complement strand
TGCACTTTCAACGCTGTGATCTTTCGCAGTTGAGTCCCATGTATTGGCCGAGAAGTGTTAGGTATTTACAGTCCCATAAATTGTTTCACGTGCAACTAATTTAATTGCACTAAGGCTCAGGCCGATGTCGCTTAGTTCTCTGGTGGAAAGGCTACTAAGCTCAGTAATTGTCTTGCGGTACTGTCGGTATTTTACAACCGCCTCAAACGTTCCAGATATGGTTGAGAGCACACCACCCGACATTGGTGTGATGGTTGAAGCTGCTGTATGTGTAGACATTGGTCACGTCCTTCTAGTGCGGTTTAAGGTTTTTATCAGAGGTACGTGATTTATCGTCAGAGAGTAGTGATAAAATGATCAAAACCGATATGCGTTGAATGCATGGATAGGTGTGGGCGAAATAAAGTTTTTCCAAATATTAAAATGGCCCTGCGAGGGAAACATACAGTGGCCAAAGATCGAATCGCGTCAAACTGGTTTAGTAACGTGGACCAGTATTTTGATAATATAAATCATGGCTTTGGTACGCCGCATAAAACAAATCACTATAGTGGAGTTGGAGAGATCAACAGTCTAACTAATAGCCAAATAGAGAATAGCGGTAAATTGACCTACTATTACGCAAGTATTCCTTTTTTAATTAATGCAATGAATTTGATGGACAAAATGCTTTGCTGTCTTGTTCAGGTTGGGCATTCGGGCAAAAAAGTTGTTTGTTTTTTACTTTGAAATCAGCGATTGCTTGTTGGCCTGCTTTTGAAGTAAGCCACGTTGCGAAACGTCGCGCAGACGCGACGCTCACATGTGGGTGTTTGGCTGGATTCACTAAAATAAGGCCATATGGATTGCGTAGCAGTGGTTCGCCTTGGAAGAGAATTGTTAGGTTTTGGCGATTACCAAAAGACAGCCACGTGCCACGGTCTGATATTAAATAAGCATCTGTTGCTGCAGCCATATTGAGAGCTGCGCCCATACCCGCGCCAATTTCTCGGTACCAATCGCCCGTTGGAAATAGTGTGGATGAAGCCCAAAGCTCTTGTTCCTTTTTGTGCGTGCCGCTGTCGTCGCCGCGCGAAATAAAAAAGGGCTGCGCAGCTTTGATTGCGCGAAGCGCATCAGAGGTCTCCTGAGATTTTGCAACCCCTGCTGGATCGTCCTTTGGACCGATAACCACATAGTCATTATACATTATATCGCGCCGTTCGATCCCAAAACCATTGGCAACAAAAGCGTCCTCGGATGGCCGGTGATGGACTAAAAGTGCGTCAGCGTCACCGTTTTCAGCAATTTTTATGGCTTGACCAGTGCCAACGGCGACGACATTTACGGTGATACCTGTTTCGACTTTGAACAATGGTAAGAGATGATCGTAAAGGCCTGAATTTTGCGTCGATGTTGTAGAGGCTAATGTGATTGTCGTGTCTGCTGCTGTGGCAGCAGAGCTTAGCAGAGCTAAGATTAGCAGTGAAAAAAATTTCATAACAGCTGGCCTTGCAAAAATTGTTGCGCTTCGTTGCTTTGTGGCTCGGAAAAAAAAGCGGATGCGAATGCATTTTCACGCAATTGGCCGTTAGTAAAAAATAATACATAACTCGACATTCGACGCGTTTGTACAAGGTCGTGGTGTGCCATGAAGATTGCTGTGGATTTACCCACTTCGGTAATAATTGTTTCCATTGCTGTAGATGCAGCAGGATCGAGGCCTGCAAAGGGTTCATCGAGAAGTAGTACTTTGGGGGAAGTGACGAGGGCGCGAGCCAGGTTCATGCGACGCAATTCGCCACCTGATAGGGATGCGGCCGGTGCGTCTGCGCGATCCGTAAGTTGGGCTTGCTCCAGTGCTGCATCGATTTTAACGCCGCGTTCACGGTTCTTAAAGCCGCGAGATTGTAATGCAAAATCAATATTGGCTCGGACAGTTCGGCGTAAAATCACAGAGTTCTGCAACATGTAGCCACGTGAGGCGCGGTTCGTGGTTGCAGTCTCGCCTGACCACAGGACTGTGCCCTTGTCAGAGGCAATGGTCCCATGGATTAGCGCAAGGAATAGGGATTTACCTGCGCCGTTGGGGCCTAGAATTGCTGTGATCCCAGCAAAGTTCAGGTCGAGCGTGATAGGGCCGAGCAAAGTTTCTGTTCCGCTTGTTACTTTGGCTTGATCCAAGGACAACTGTGTCATGCGCGTACCATTTGATATTTTTCACCCAGACGTGCGATTGTGTGGGTAAGCAAGCTGATGGAAAATGCAATTGCCAGTAAGACAAGACCCAGTGCAAGTGCGAGTTGCAGATTACCTTTGGAGGTCTCGAGCGCGATGGTTGTTGTCATTACTCGGGTCAGTCCGTTTATGTTTCCCCCAACGATAATTACGGCACCGACCTCCGCCAAAGCGCGGCCAAAGCCTGCGAGTATTGCGATCGAGACAGCAAAACGAGCGTCCCATATAATCGTTTTGATGCGCAAGCCGCGTGATGTGTCGAGCGCGTTGAACAGGCCGCTGTACTCGCGGTTAAGTGGTTGAACTGCTTGTTGTGTAAGAGAGAGGATAATTGGAAAAATTAGGATGGTCTGTGCGATGATCATGGCAGTTGGCGTAAATAGTAGACCCAGCCCCCCAAGCGGACCTGAACGCGACAACAGCAGATAGACGACGAGGCCTACCATCACCGGGGGTAGGGCCATAAATGCGCTTGATATGACTAGAAGTAAGCGGCGACCTGGGAATTGTAGGATGGCTAGCGTAGCTCCTGCAGGGATTGCGAACAGAGCAGCAATCAGAGTTGCGGACAAACTGACACGCAGTGAAAGAGAGATGATGGTGACCAGGTCCGCATCACCCGACACGATCAGACCAATGGCAGTTTTGAAGATTTCCATGGGTTTTCCCTCGGGTTGCGGCGCATCGCCTCTTGCCCTTTTGCGCGTGATCGACAAGTTAAAGCGTGAGCGTGGTAGAGCGCAACCTCAGATGAAGGAAAATCTCAAATGGCTGTGACCCCAAAGGATATATTGGCAGCTCTGAAAGTGTTAAAGCTACCCGATGGCCGTGATGTCGTTCAAGCGGATTTCGTACGTGCGATTAGCGTTGATGAAGGCGAGATTCGGTTTGTTTTGGAAGTTCCACCAGAATTGGGTCCAAGTATGGAGCCAGTGCGTCTAGCAGCTGAGCAGATTGTTGGTCGCATGGGCGGGGTGGATAGCGTCTCAGTACTTCTGACTGCTCATGGCCCCGCGCCAAAAGTATCAGAGCCACCGCAGTTGAAAATCGGTGGGCACCCAAAGCCAAGCGCTGATCGAGCACCTGTTGTTGGGGTTGATCGTATCCTTGCGATTGCGTCCGGCAAGGGTGGGGTTGGGAAATCTACTGTGTCAAGCAATTTGGCCGTAGCGCTTGCAAAACAAGGACGTCGAGTGGGCTTACTTGATGCTGATATCTACGGTCCAAGCCAGCCACGTATGATGGGGGTTAGTAAACGGCCGAGCTCGCCTGATGGAAAAAAAATTATCCCATTGAGAGCGCATGGCGTGACTATGATGTCCATTGGGTTGATGCTTGAAGAGGATCAAGCGGTGATCTGGCGCGGACCAATGTTGATGGGTGCTTTGCAACAAATGTTGGGACAGGTCGAATGGGGTGAGTTGGACGTGCTGATCGTGGACTTGCCACCCGGTACCGGGGACGTGCAACTGACGCTGGCACAGAAATCCAAAATAACGGGTGCAATTGTGGTGTCTACGCCCCAGGATGTGGCGCTTCTTGATGCACGAAAAGCGCTCAATATGTTTGAAAAAACTGAGACACCCGTCCTCGGAATGATTGAAAATATGTCGATGTACGTGTGCCCAAAATGTGGTCACAAGGAGCATTTATTTGGTCATGGCGGCGCAAAGGATGAGGCCGATCGGCTTGGATTACCGTTTCTTGGCGCGATTCCTTTGGAACTAGATATCCGTCTGGGTGGCGATTCTGGAACGCCAGTGGCGGCTACCAGCAATTCAGTTGCAGAGGCCTTTACTAATATAGCACGGCGTTTGGTCGAAGGAGGTTTGGCTTAATATCTTGTGCAACTTAACATTTTTTGACATTTGAACTGATCTTTTTGTTTTCAGGACGTTCGGCATCTCAAAGATACGAGGTTGCCAAAGGTTATGTGCAACCATTGCTTCCTTTCTTGAGCACAGTGATACTTTCTATTTGCCAGATCCAGCCTAGCCCATTTATGGTAAGTATTGAGTGTAAATGATAGTTTTTGCGCCGTTGTTGGGTTGACAGCCTGGTTACGTGGTGTAGACACAC
>DLZA01000251.1:1153-1431 GCA_003447515.1 Paracoccaceae bacterium | reverse complement strand
CGCCTTAATTCTACTGCGGACACAGGTCATTTCTATGTGACAAAGAAAAACTCGCGCACGATGACAGAAAAAATGGTCGTTCGTAAATACGACCCAGTTGCGCGTAAGCATGTCGAATACAAAGAAGGCAAGATCAAGTAACTGGACTGATTAGATCTGATAGGCAAGACTTACCTTTCTTAAGTAGGCTTTCTAATATTGATTGTGGCATAGCTGTAGAAAAACACAGAAATAAAATCAGACGCAAATGGTCGATTCAAAAACCTTTTGTTATTCAT
>DLZA01000251.1:0-746 GCA_003447515.1 Paracoccaceae bacterium | reverse complement strand
AACGTCATGCCCTTTCTGTATACTCCATACTTTCTGTGTTAACTACGATTTTTTCGTCTTGGTTTACAAATGGTGGCACCATGACCCGGACCCCATTGTCTAACACGGCTGGCTTGAAGCTATTGGCCGCTGTTTGGCCTTTTACTGCGGGCTCTGTTTCTACAACTGTGCAGATTACTTTTTGTGGTAGGGACGCAGAGAGCGCTTCGGCTTCGTGGTATTCAATTTGAATTGTCATACCGTCCTGTAAGAAAGGGCGACGATCTCCCAAAATATCTGCTGGCAGTTCGATTTGTTCGTAGGTTTCAAGATCCATAAACACCAGCATTCCATCTGTTTCGTACAGGAATTGTTGGTCTTTTTGATCCAAACGTACTTTTTCAACTTTGTCGGCAGAACGGAATCGTTCGTTCAGTTTTGACCCGTTGCGTAGGTTCTTCATTTCGACCTGCGCAAAGGCACCACCCTTACCCGGTTTCACGTGATCTACCTTCATCGCAACCCATAGACTTGCATTATGTTCGAGGATGTTTCCAGGCCTAATCTCGTTACCATTAATTTTTGGCATTTTCTTTATCCTCTGCACAGTTGAATTTTTGATCACTCCGTTCTATATGGAACTTAATGAGCAAGACAACCCGCTGCAATATCGCCAATAGCCCAACAATAGATATGCGAAAAATGCATATCTACCATGCGTTTCAAGCCCTATCGAATCTCAGCGAAGTTGCCATATTGCCCAAACA
>DLZA01000227.1:5436-5581 GCA_003447515.1 Paracoccaceae bacterium | reverse complement strand
TTTGAGGTCACAACTCTTGAAGATACAGTTGCAGATGCGGACATTTTCATCACAACAACAGGCAATAAGGATATTATCCGTATCGAGCACATGCGTGCTATGAAGGATATGGCGATCGTCGGCAATATTGGTCACTTTGATAATG
>DLZA01000227.1:0-5097 GCA_003447515.1 Paracoccaceae bacterium | reverse complement strand
ATTCAGGTTGCTAACTTGGCAAACCTAAAAATGACTAATATCAAAGACCAAGTGGATATGTATGAAATGCCAAATGGCAACCGTATGATTCTTTTGTCCCAAGGTCGTCTGTTAAACCTTGGTAACGCTACGGGTCACCCTTCCTTTGTAATGTCTGCTTCCTTCACCAACCAAGTTTTAGCCCAGATGGAGTTATGGACCAAAGGAGAAGAGTATAAAAATGAAGTTTACATTTTGCCAAAGCATTTGGATGAAAAAGTGGCCAGACTGCACCTTGCCAAAATTGGTGTGAAACTTACGGAGTTATCTACCGATCAAGCAGAGTATATTGGCGTCACGGCCGAAGGTCCGTTCAAGCCAGAACATTACCGTTACTAAGAGTTGAGCATCTGACATATCGTTTAATATTAAAGCTCAACAAATTGTTGAGCTTTTTTGTATTGAAGCTTTTATGGCACAGGCGTGCGCCTTTCGAAGATATGAACTGGGTTGGCTTTGTTTGGTCAACTACATGCATTGACTGGGATTACCAACAAGATGCTCGACACTATTATTGTGTTAAAAAAAGACATGATAAAAACAGTTAGAAAACTCACCATGTCATTTTTCTAACCTAGCACATATTTTGTGTTATACTTGCTCTGCGTGTTTGGCTTATAGGGTTCGACTAAATAATGGTCTCGTTTATTCTTTATGTTTCAATGGTCGCGACATAAGCATCGCTAGCGCTTCGCGGATTTGTTGCTTTCCATTTAAAATATTGGCTACCGTCTGCGCAATCGGCATCTCAACACCGGCTTTCTGTGCTAACACCAAAACAGCTTCCGCCGTAACAACGCCTTCAACAGTTTTACCTGTTTCAAAGATTCCAGTTCGTCCTAACTGTTCACCAAAGGTAAAGTTCCTTGATTGAAAGGATGTACAGCTCAGCGTTAGGTCGCCAAATCCAGATAAACCCGTAAGTGTCTCTGTCTGCGCCCCCATCGATCTCGCCAATCTCGCCAGCTCTGCAAATCCCCGCGTCATCAGTGCCGCTCGTGTACTTTCGCCAAAGCCAGCACCGATAGCGAGCCCACACGCAATTGCGTAAACGTTTTTAAGCGCACCGCATAACTGTACACCTGTTACATCTTGCGTCCGATATAATCTAAGTGTTTGCGTCGAAAGTGTTTCCTGCAACTGGGCGCCCAGTTCTTTCTCACTACAGCCGATTGACATCGCTATTGGCATTCCCTTTGTTAAGTCAATCGCAAACGCAGGCCCTGATAAAATTGCTTTATGCGAACCTTCAAATATTTGTGATTGCAGCATTCCTGTCGTGTTCTCAATGCCTTTCGCACAAAGAACAACAGGCGCATTGGTAACAAATTTACTCTCTGTTAAAAAACCGCGTAAACTCTGTGCAGGCAGGACCATCAGCACTACATCGGCGTCGCGTAAATCCACAAGATCTGTTGTCACATTCAATCCATCTGGCAGTGAAACACCATTCAAATATCGCACATTCATTTTCTCAGTCTGCATCGCTGAAATTTGAGCACGATCACGCCCCCACAGGGTCACGTCTAGACCACCATTTCGCATCACACTCGCCAAAGCGGTCCCAAAGGCCCCAGCTCCAATTACGCCTACATGATTCATGCTTTGGCTCCCTTTTTGCCCGATCCCAAAATCGGCGCAGCTGTTTGATCAAGTGGCCAACGGGGCCGTGCTGATAGGCTCATATCGCTTACATGACCATTTGCAAATTGTTCTAACCCCGCCCACGCGATCATGGCAGCATTATCAGTACAATACCTCAAAGGTGGTGCTAAGAACTTAAATCCTTGTTCATCTGCCACATTTTGAAGTGCTGCTCGAATAATTGAATTTGCTGCAACACCCCCTGCCACGGCCAACGTTGAATGTGATCCAAACGCTCTGCACGCTCTCCGCGTTTTTTCAGCAAGTGTATCCACTACGGCCCTCTGAAAACTGGCACAAAGATCTTTCCGATCTTGTATTGTAATGCCACCTTTTTCTTTGACCAGAGTATCCTGGGCCCGTCGTAATGCAGTCTTTAATCCAGAAAATGACATATCTATGTTGGGTTGATTAAGTAGTGGGCGCGGAAACTTAAACCGTGTTGCGTCCCCTCCTATCGCCTCACGTTCGATTAACGGTCCACCAGGATAACCTAAGCCTAACAGCTTTGCAGATTTATCAAAGGCCTCACCGGGCGCATCATCAATAGTACTCCCAAGCCGTGAGAACTTATTATAGTCGTGCACGCCCAAAAACTGGCAATGACCGCCCGACATAAGCAGCATTAAATAGGGATAGCTTAATGCGTCCGTCATTCGCGGTGTAAGAGCATGGCCCGCCAGATGGTTTACACCTAATAACGGCTTACCTGACCCAACTGACAACCCTTTGGCACACATCACACCACTTATTATTCCACCAATCAGTCCTGGACCCGAGGTCACTGCAATTGCATCCATATCTGTCAGCGTCATTGTTGTTTCTTTTAATGCAAGTTCTACACATAGATCTAATCGCTCAGCATGGGCCCTGGCTGCAATTTCTGGCACTACACCACCAAAATTTGCGTGTAGCGTCTCTTGCCCCCATACCACGGATGATAGAACATCCCCCGCACTGCCCACCGCTCCCCGCACAACAGCCGCTGCGGTATCATCACAACTGCTTTCAATCCCAAGAATAGTGTAAATTTGAGTCATTATTAATCGTCGCCCGCCGTTGTTTGTGTGGTCTCGCAAGTAACATTTGCATCCCTTTACAGCAATGGTACCATCTTCAATATGCCCAAACCGACTCTCTTGATGATCCGCCCATTGGTACAAGCCTTGGAATTTGTGCAGGCCCTGAATGAGTCAACAGGCAAAACCCCAAATACGCTTTATTCACCAGTGATTCAGACTCAGGCAATTATCGCTAAGCCACCTGAAAAGGTACAATTTCTTTTGTTTTCTTCTGTTAACGGTGTGAAATTTTTTGCAACTCAAACAGAAAACAGAAAAATCCCTGCCCTGTGTGTTGGTGACATGACTGCCAAAGCGGCAAAAGATGCAGGTTTTTCTGCTCAGTCTGCTGGCGGAACTGCATCTGACCTTTTAAAACTTGTAAAGTCTGTTGCCGACCCCGCCAATGGTCCACTTACTTACGTTTGTGGTGCATTGGTTGCGCATGATCTTGATGGACATCTTGCTAAAATCGGCTTCTCCACAAACCGGTGTACTGTTTATGAACAAACCTCGACCCCACTTACAAAACAAGCATTTTCCGCCCTAAAAGCTCCTACAGTTGTTCCCGTGTCCTCGCCTAACATGGCCCAAGTTTTTGCTGAACAAACTACGGGCATGGAGCTCTCAAACGTCATTTTGGTTTTTATTTCTGAGAACGCTTGTGCGCCTTTGTCTCATAAAAAAGCTACACAAATCTTGGCCACTGCACCTACACGCAATGCTATGATTTATGCTGTTTCCCAATTTTTGTAGCGCAATTTTATTGCAGTTTGTGCATTGGGGTTGAGACCGCATCGTACAGCGCTTAAATTTAGTGTAGGGTATTCTTTATAATTGCAATACGAGGCTTGCGAAGCGTGGCTGAAAAATTGAAAAAATCGTCTGAGAAAAAAAATGCAGAAGCTGTTTCTTCTAAAGCAGCACAGGTAGATAAAGACGATGTGGAAGAAATCACACTTAATGCTTTGGCGGGAGTCAAAACCAATGTGGAAGATACAGTAGAAGACACCATAAAAGAAATTATTCTTGAACCGGAAGTGATCGGTGAGCAAGATGAACCGCGACCTTCTTTAGCGGCCCGTGCTCTGCGTGGTTTGTTATTGGTTTCTATAGGTATTATTGTTGCGCTTTGGGGTGCGCCAAAACTCGCTCCCGTGCTTCCAGCAGGTCTTGGGCCTGTTGCTGAGTTCCTGATGCCAGGCCAGTCTGATGCCAAGGCCTCTGTGGCCGCCCTGCGCGCTGAACTAGACCAAAAGCTCGCCAACGTGCTCAAGTCTACTGGAATAGATCAAACTGCTATTAATAAATCTATTTCCGCCAATGCTGTGACCCAAGCTGAGGAAATTGAAATTATTAAGGACGCACTTTTCAGTATTCAAGGCCAAGACATCGAAACCCGCATCGCACTTCTTGAATCCCAATTTAAAGGGTTAAGTGCAGAAATTTCTACCGTGACTGAACGCGTAATCCTGCAAATCCCCAAAAATGATGCAATTTTATCAGAAACGGCCGCAACAGAGCTTTCTGGCTACTCTGCTGCGCTTGAAAAATTGAAATCACAGGTTTCTGAACTTTCTGTTACAAATAGTAAACTTAGTCAAAAAATTGAAGAGGCTTCGAAAGCTTCTTCCCGCCGTATTAAAGAGGCAGAAAAAGAAGCTACCAAACAGGTTGTTTCTACCGCCATAAAGAAAAACCTTGCTGATGTGGCTATAGCCCTAGATCGAGGAGGCCCGTTCAAGGCTTCCCTTGATGCTTTGGCTTTAGCCACAGGTGTCAAAATTCCAGAAAGTCTTGCTATTATTGCGGTGAACGGTACGACATCGTGGTTAACTTTGCGCAACGGATTTTCTGACGTAGCACATAAGGCACTTCGAGCTGACATTCGGGCCAAAGCTGATGATGGATCCATCTCTAAACTAGGTGCATTTTTTAAGACTCAAGTGGGCACACGCTCGCTTGAACGCAAAGAGGGCCCTGAAACAGATGCCATTCTGTCTCGCGTAGAAGACGACCTTTTGAACCGCCGCCTAGACGCGGCCCTAATTGAGGCAAACAGCTTACCGAGTTCGGTGAAATCTGCCATATCTGTTTGGGTTGCAAAACTTGGCGCACTTTCAGCTGCGCACTCTGACTTTAAAGATTTCTCGTCGGCCGTTGGCGCACTCTGAAAGAAAGCAAGACATATGCTGTTGTCCCTGGTCCGTGTAGTATTTTTTATCGCACTCATTGTTGCAGCAACCCTAGCAGGTTCTTATTTGATTGAAGCTGGTGGTGAAATTAAGCTTTCGTTCAACGGTGAAGAACACCGCTTCGCTCCTATTGTAGGTTTAACTGGAATCGTGTCTTT
>DLZA01000141.1:788-4353 GCA_003447515.1 Paracoccaceae bacterium | reverse complement strand
CGGACGCAAACGGGCGTTATTGTTGCATTTTGGTTCAGCGAAGGCAGTTTCTCGCGCAGGTCTCGAAGATTTGAAGGCGGTAAGTGGGATTTCAGGTACTTTGGCGCAGACAATTTATGACTTCTTTCATGACAAAGGCTAAGCCATTGGCTATGTCTTTGCAGGAGTAAGTTTTTTCAATAGGTGCCCTAATGCAGTGGAACATTCCAAATATTCTTACGGTTCTGCGGTTGATTGCAGCACCAGGCGTGGCAATCTTATTTTTGTATTTTCAGAGGCCTGTGGCAGATTGGTTTGCGCTAGTTTTGTTTGTTACTGCAGCCTTGACGGATTTTTTGGATGGCTATCTCGCGCGTCTGTGGAAGCAAGAGAGTAAATTTGGTGCAATGTTAGATCCAATTGCTGACAAAGCGATGGTGATTATCGCGTTAGTGATAATCGTAGGACTTTCCACTGCGGATAAATTGGTCATGGATGCATGGATTTTGCTGCCCGCGACTGTTATTCTATTTCGTGAAGTCTTTGTGTCTGGATTGCGCGAATTTTTAGGGGCTTCAGCAGGGACATTGAAGGTAACCAATTTAGCTAAATACAAGACTACTGTCCAGATGATCGCTATCGCGGTTTTGTTTGCAAAGGGTGTTTTTGAGCATCACTACTTGAACCTAATCCAGGGTATGAATGCGAAGATTTATGGTGATGTGATGTCTGGTGCGATTGAGGATGTGAACGGAGTTGCCGGGTACGCGATGTGGATGGATGGTACATGGACTGTGGGTGTGGTTCTGTTATGGATTGCGGCGGCACTGACGGCAATTACGGGATGGGATTACTTTTTGAAATCCTTGCCGTTCTTGCGGGAGCCAAGAACGTGAAGTTAGAGGTTGTCTACTTTGCATGGGTGCGCGAGCGGATTGGTGTGCCGCGTGAAACTGTTCAGACTGAGGCGGAGACGGTTGCTGCGCTGGTAACGGAATTACGCGCGCGTGAAGATCGATATGACCTGGTGTTTAGTGACGTGTCTGTGGTGCGTGTCGCACTTGATCAGACGTTGAGTGATTTTGATGCTCCGCTTGATGGTGTGAGTGAAGTGGCGTTTTTTCCGCCAATGACTGGTGGTTAGCATGGCCGTTCGAGTGCAGTGTGAGGATTTTGATCTTGGATTTGAAATGGCAGTGTTGCGTGCAGAGAGCACGAACATTGGCGCGCTTGTAAGTTTCTCTGGCTTGGTGCGTGATGATATGGGTGATTTACAAACGCTGGAGTTGGAACATTATCCAAGCATGACCACAAAGGCCCTGGCAGAGATTGAGGCTGAGGCGTGTAGGAGGTGGAATTTGAATGCAACGTTAATTATCCACCGTTATGGGTCGTTAAAACCTGGAGAGCAGATCATGATGGTCGCGGTGGCGTCGCGACACCGCAAAGTGGCCTTTGAAGCCGCAGATTTTTTGATGGATTTTCTCAAATCTCGCGCTCCGTTTTGGAAAAAAGAAACGGGAATAGGCGGAGCCGAATGGGTGGACGCAAAAGAAGACGATGAGGCTTTCTTGAAACGTTGGTAAGCCTGTGCTTTCAATTATTTTTTTGGACCATTCCCATAAACACCGTAGCTTTTGTCGGAGTAGTTTAGTTTTAAAAAATTGGTTTAGCTTTTTCTTTGTGACGCTTTTGATTGAAAGGCTTCGAGTTGAGACTGTAGGTCGCCTACTTCGCGCCGGGCAGCGCCAAGGCCTTCCATAGCGGCGGAAAGCTCTGCTTCAACTTGGGTTAATTGATTAGTTAGTTCATACTCACGCTGTTGAATGTAGGTCATTGACTGGTCGCGGGCTTCCTCTGCCTCGTGTAGCCGTTGGGCCAGGTTATCGATTTCAGAAACCTCTACGGGGTGTTTGTTATTTAGGCGTGCGAAGGCCCAGCTTAGCAGCCATCCTAGGAGGAAAGTAAAGAAAAGGGTTATTGCGATGATGACGATCAGCTCAGTTTTATTCATCTGCTTGAGTTTCCTTCGGTACTTTTGCGGTTGCATCATCGATAGTCAATCGGAAGGCGATGCGACGGTTAGCGGCGCGGCCTGTTTCGGTGGAGTTGTCTCTAAGTGGTTGTGTTTCACCAAACCCTTTGGCGGTGAGACCTGTGATTAGGATACGTCGTGATAGAAGACCATAAAGCACAGCATTGGCCCGTTGCTGACTGAGCGAGAGGTTCATTTCATCTCTGCCTTGGCTATCAGTATGGCCCTCAATTACAAAGCGGATGTCCGGGCATTTGCGAAGTATAACGGCAATGGCATCGAGGACGCCTTGGCTGGAGGCCTCAATCGAAGAAGAACCAGGGGCAAAAGCTATTTGTTGTTTGGCTAAAACGGTGTTCAACTGAGCTTCGCATTGATGCGCATCTACCGGTTTGTCCTTAGCAATCAATTTCGGGTTATGCTTCACATCAATTTTATAGTGCATACCAAAACCGAAACGCATGGCAAAGATTTTTGATATCTTCGTAGTAATTTCAGGCTGAGCACTGACCCCGCGAATCTCCACATTATTTGGTTGCACGACAATTGAGCCGTGGTTTAGTTCTGATAGACCTTCGAGCCCTGCAAGAACGCGGGTGGGCCAGCCATCAGGCAGATCTGGATCTATAAGAGTTCTATTATTCACTGCGCTTGCGCCAAATAATGCTGCTGCAAACGCTCCAACGCTCTCTTTGGCCTGTTGGTTTTGAATACGTCCGCGCAATTGAACCAGCCCTTCTGGGCTTCGTGTTGCTACGAATTCAGGAGCCTCAGTCGCCGTTTGTATGCCATCCAAAGAGATTTTTGGGGGAGGGACTGCTTGCAAAGAGAAAAGTTCAGGTAGAGAACTTTCCAGGGATCCGACCAGTGAGTTAAAGCGGCTTTGGCTGAGAGGATCTGCGATAACGAGAGAAATATCGCTGTCAGACACATCTAGTGTACCGCTGCCCAAGGCGGCAAGAGTTTGGACACTTTGAACGATTGCTTCGTCCCACTCGGTTGTCGGAACACCAAGGCCGATGTCACAGGCGAGTTTTTGTTTTCCACCCGCCTCTCGAACGGCGCGCAGAATCCGATCACGTGCAGCGCGCGTATCAGAAGAGCAGGATTGCAGCGCTATGTTATCTCCATCGATGCGCATTCTAAAACGGAAGGGTGCGATAACTGGCCGAGGGGCAGAAATTTCCATTACCAAAATAACGCCTTTGGGCTTTGCTTTTAGCAGTGCCTGTTCCACGGCCGATTGTTCTTCGGTGGATTCGGTTACTGCAGTTACGCGGACTTGTTTTGGGGTAACAGAAATTTTAGAACGTTTAAGTCGTTCGAGGCTTTCGAGCCCAAAGTCGAGATTTGTGGTCCAGCCTGGGGGCACAGTGTGTTCACTGCTTTCCAACATATCAGTCACTGTGCCGCCGGCTGCTATTTTCGTAGCGCGGTCAAGGATGAAAGAGCGCCCGACTCGTTCTGGGATCAGACCGATAAGCGATATGCGATCCAGATTGCGCAAAACTTCGAGCGAAAAACGGGGCTCAGTTATGTCGGAGGATTGCA
>DLZA01000141.1:0-460 GCA_003447515.1 Paracoccaceae bacterium | reverse complement strand
AACCGTGGTGTTATCTGAAATGCGTTTTATATCGATTACTTGGCCGATGATTTCCAAGGCATTCATACGCGCCGCCTCATTTGGTGCAATGCCCGTAAGATGCACGACGAGGCCGTCTGCACGCGTCGTGGCCCAGTTTTGACCAGAGGCAAGGAGCGCCGTATCAACTGATTTTTGCGTTGTGCTTTCCAAATATTGTACTGCCCGACCAGCTAAGAGAAAAACCAACGTTGCCACCAGAAAAAAGCTGAACGTCAAAAACAGAAGAGCCGATCGGTGCATTTAAATCCTCGGAACGGGTTAACGCGTTTCATATCATTTTTTCATTTAGATGATCGAAAGACTAGTAGCAAGTTAAGCGATAATAATCGCAAGTGTCCAAAATATGATTGGAATGAGCCCTGCTTCGCGGTTAGATCGAAACAAATGGAGGCAATTGAGAGTATCGTAGATATTGAGC
>DLZA01000035.1:1611-5685 GCA_003447515.1 Paracoccaceae bacterium | reverse complement strand
GCCTTCTAGTGTGATTGCGCGATATGAGCAATAAATAACAGGTATCTTGAAGTCGCAGGCACGACTAATGCGCAGTTTTCTCGAAAAAACGGCCATCCATTATCCGCATCAGCTCAAATACTGCGCCAAACGCCTCTTGCGGTTATATTCAACCAGTTTATTGTTGTTGTTTGATATACGTTACAGGACGGTCCATCATGGAAAAAATTCCAATGACGCCACGTGGCTACAAGCTAGCTGAGGTAGAGCTGAAACAATTAAAATCTGTTGATCGCCCCTCGGTAATCAAGGCGATTGCCGAAGCACGCGAGCATGGTGATTTGTCTGAAAATGCAGAATACCACGCAGCCCGAGAACAGCAAAGCCATATAGAAGGTCGGATCAAAGAATTAGAGGGCGTGATCAGCCTCTCAGATGTTATTAACGTTACCAAACTATCGGGTTCGATCAAATTTGGCGCAACCATCGAAGTGTACGACGAAGACACAGAGGAAGAAAAAACCTATCAAATTGTAGGAGAGCCAGAAGCGGATATCACCCAAAACTTACTTAATATCAAATCGCCGATCGCCCGCGCTTTAATCGGCAAAGAGGTAGGTGACAGTGTCGAAGTACGAACCCCTGGTGGCATAAAAAGCTATGAAGTTATAAGTATTAAATTTATCTAGCTTTTCGTTCCATTCGCTTATAGGGGCCAAAAACTATGACCGATCACGATACCGTTGATCATTTGAAGCAAAAAAAAATAAGTCCAGAAAACCCAATTGCGTTGGCGCTAACTATTGTATGGTTGGTGGCTTGCACAGTGTGTATTTTTGCTACCCCCGATCTGCTCACCGACATATTGGGTAGCCTTTTTACACTCATGGTCGCATGTACGGCGGTGCTTCTTCCCCTAATCATTATTTGGACTGCAGTTTATATTTCGAGCTTGCTTCGGATCATTCAGGCAGAAACTAATGAGCTTCATAAGACGATGGATCAGTTCAAAACGATTCTGTCTGAAAAGTCACAAAACGATGATGATGGTTTGATCACAAAATTGGCCGACATTACGGCCTGGACCAAGCAATTAGATAGTCGTTTGAACGAACTCGTGGACCGTTGCGACCCAGCTCAAATGGGCGAGCCAAAGCCAATACCCACCAGTGCCACTGCCCTCTCAGAGAAAGTGCAAAAGCTTGAAACCCAAAGTCAGACCACGTTGCCCCTTTCGATTCCAAACAAACGCAAGCGGACGCCTATCACAGTGGCAGAATTTATTAAGGCACTGAATTTCCCTGAAAATGCTGACGACAAAGAAGGCTTTCGCGTATTACGTCGAGCCTTTGAAGAGCGCGAATTAGGCAAGATGTTACAAGCCTCGCAGGACGTGCTAACGCTGCTCTCACAAAACGGCATCTATATGGATGACCTCAAACCCAATGAGCCATTACCATTAGCTTGGCGACATTTTGCTTCGGGTCATCGTGGTATAATAGTTTCAGAGCTCGGTGGAATTCAGGATCGTTCAACGCTAACACGCACAAAGACTCGACTAAGAAATGACCCTATTTTTCGTGATGCCACTCACCATTTCTTACGTAAATTTGACCAAATTCTAATCGCGTTCGAGCCTATGGCTGAAGACACAGAACTGTTAGAAATGTCTACTACCCGCACGGGACGAGCGTTCATGCTACTGGGACAAGTGGCTGGGTCGTTTGATTAGGTTATCCGCGTTGTTTTAATAAAAAATTTACATTTATTAATATTAATAGTGCTGTGAAATTAGCAATATTGCTAAAAGATATCTTTAGGGTAATCTAAATTTCAAACGATCCAAAAGGGTAAAATTTGACCAGATCACCCTTGCGTATTTCTTCCACACCATCGCCGAGTTCGACTAGCCCATCTGCCCAACTTAGCCCAGAAATCCGTCCCGATCCTTCAGATTTAAAAACTTCGGCTTCGCCATCACGCATTCGCGCACGTAAATATTCTCGCCGACCGGCCTTTTTGCTTTTTTGAAATGCCGCAGGCACATTAAAGCCCACTGGCTCTTGCCAAGCCGCCCCAGCTAACAACGACAACGCCGGCCTTGCAAATATCAATGTACAAATCAAAGCCGCCACAGGGTTTCCCGGCAACCCAAAAACAGACACTCCATTCCAAAGTGCCAGCACCAGCGGTCTTCCAGGCTTAATTGCTATGCGCCAAGTTTGCACATCACCCTTTAAAGCCAAGACAGCTGAAACGTGATCTTCGTCACCTGCCGACGCACCACCACTTGTCAGTATTGCATCAGCTTGTTGCGCCCCACGATCAAACGTATCCGCAATAAGATCTGCATCATCCGCCACATGACCGAGATCGATAGCGTCGAAGCCCCAAGCGCGGATTGCATCAAGCAGCATCGGTCTGTTCGCATCATAGATTTGCACATCCGTTGCAATCTGCGAAACTGGCACAATCTCATCCCCTGTGGATATAACAGCGACACGCAATTTCCGCCGGACCTCAACCCTCGCAATACCCACAGCGGCTAACAAAGCAAGGTCCTGTGGCCGTAATTTTTGCTCCGCTGCCAGAACAAGCTCACCAGCTTGCACATCTTCACCCGCAGCACGTGTGTTCGCGCCTTTTTTTAACCCTGATCTAAATGTGATATGATCATGAGAAATACTGCAATCTTCCTCTAAAACAACAGTATCAACCCCATCAGGAACCTGCGCACCTGTTAGAATGCGCAATGCGTAACCTGCTTTAAGATTACCGTCGAATGGTGCACCAGCCGCCGCACGACCTTGCAACAAAGGCAATTCAGTAATCTCCGTTTCGGGCAGGTCCGCTAGGGCAAACCCAAAGCCATCCACTGCAGAATTTTTGTAGGGTGGACTGGATCTTTGCGCCACAACGGACGTTGCTAGGATACGACCACCCGCGTCAGAAACAGCAATATCTTCCACTTCGGTCACACAATGTAATCCACTACGCAGCAGCATCAAAGCATCCTCTACTGGAGTCCACTTCACGCCGGGCGGCATCGCAAAACAATCGTCTCTGAGCGGTGGTAGTTTCATTCCAAACCCAACCGTGTCAACATGAAATCTGCGATCACTTTTGTGTCGTTTAGATCGAAAAATGGTAGCTCGACATCAAGTTCAATATCACTCGCAATCCCAATAATCGTATCGTCTGCACGACCAATAACCATAGTGCTTGTTGAGGCACGATGACATTCCAACTTCTCATGCCCTTCGGTTTTAAAACCTTCAACCAAAACCACATCCACAGGCGTTAATTTCGACAATAAATCAGCCAAAGACATCTCGTCAGCACCACGCAATTCGTGCATCAGCGCCCAGCGATTTCCGGACGATAACAATACCTCGCACGCACCTGCTTCGCGGTGGCGGTAACTGTCGCGACCTTGATAATCAACATCGAACGAATGGTGCGCATGTTTTATCGTAGACACTGTAAAACCGCGGAATGATAGCTCTGTCACAAGCCGTTCTACTAAACCCGTTTTACCCGAATTTTTCCAACCTGTGATACCAAAGACCTTCACAAATCATACTCCGTAATCATCGCTTCGGCCTTGGCCATATCGGCAGGCGTATTGACGTTGAAGAAAGGATCAAATGGATTGACTGTGAATTCCACGTTCACACAGCCATGAGGTTTAGTCCACTGGACAACCTTGCGTACACCGTCTTTCAGTGCCATGCGCAAATCATCACGCAAGGCCACAGGCCATTTACCAAACGTTGGATGCTGCGCCAGACCCCGGTCAGGATCAGGTGTCACCGCCATACACAAATCCTCACCCGTCTTATCAAACCGAGCTACAAGATCCCGTGGATAAAATGGGGTGTCCACTGCAACGGTTACGATATGTGAAGCTCCTTCCCGCGCTGCATAATCCATTCCTGCAAGCACACCCGCCAGCGGCCCTGCATAGCCTGATATCGTATCGTTCACCAAAGGCAAACCCAGACCATCAAAACGAGATAGGTCTCCATTTGCATTCAAGATCACCTTTTCAATTTGTTTGCTCAATCGAACCTTTACACGGCCCAACAATGACAC
>DLZA01000035.1:947-1210 GCA_003447515.1 Paracoccaceae bacterium | reverse complement strand
CACCAATCACATCACTCATCCGACGATCTCCGTATGACTTTGTCGTCTGCAATAGCACTTGGATCCGCATCCCAATTCAGTCGATCCGCACCTGCCAAACACATAAAACGCCTACCCCGCATCCTCCCAATAAGCGTTAAGCCAACCTGCTTCGCAATCTCAACACCCCATGCCGTAAAACCTGAACGCGATGCCAAAACAGGAATCCCCATTAGCGCGCATTTGATCACCATTTCAGACGTTAACCGCCCCGTAGTGTACAT
>DLZA01000035.1:0-527 GCA_003447515.1 Paracoccaceae bacterium | reverse complement strand
GGGCGATCCCGTTTGCACAAAACAGTCCCATGGACTGCGCCTGCCTCCAGATAAAGACTCGGCGTCTGATTGATCTGCGCCGCAAGCGAATACAGCCAACTGGTTTTGATCTGCGTTTGCGGCAACACAACCTGATCAAGTCCCTCCATCATGTCGCCAAACACTGTGCCAACCGCACAACCACTGGTCCTCGTTTTTTTCTTCAGCTTTTCCTCGAAAAGTGTTGTACCGTCAGTGCGCACTACAACAGTTTCTAAATCTTCCTCAAAATCTACGCCCAATACGGCTTCGTCCTGCGCCAACATTCCCTGATTATGCAGAAAGCCAAGTGCAAGATATTCTGGATAATCCCCAATGGTCATTGCTGTAACAATTTCCTGTCCGTTTAGAAAGATAGTCAGAGGCCGCTCTTCTACAACGACAATCTGCTGCACTGCTCCAGTGTCGTTAATGCCTTGTACGACTCGCGTCAGCCCATCGTTGGCTGTGCTAGGCGCAATCACATAATTTAATGGTCTCTCGGGCAT
>DLZA01000037.1:1126-5466 GCA_003447515.1 Paracoccaceae bacterium | reverse complement strand
GGTTTTAGTACCAGTTCTGACGCCATCGGAAAAAACCCATAGAACCGGTCCCCCAAAGCCACCACATCAGACGCGCTTTCGACAACCTCAGCAAAACCCCAAACAGGCACCAGCCCCCAGTCCTCATCGGCTAAAGGAAAAAACTTCCAATATCCAATATCAAAACCAGAGGCTGCGTAAGTTACATTATTCGCAGTAACAGCAAAACGTTCAATGCGCAGACGCGCCTCTCCGTCAGAAAGCGCCACAGCAGGAACAATAACCTGCTTTTGCTCAATAATCTTTTTGGTGTGGGTGAGAATTTGGATCACATCATCCATGGGGCGAACTCCATTTTAGATGCGGCAAACTGCCATGATCTTTTCTCACTTCAAAAGCGGTTCACTACGTCCAACTTTCTTTGGTTGAAGCTTCGCCAACTTCACGGCCTTCGGGGGTGCTCCGTTGTGCGCATCAATGAATTTCAGCACTGCTGGTCGAATATCATTGCGCCAAGCACTACCGCTGAAGATACCGTAGTGACCTGCATCCTCAGCAATGAAGTGATCTTTCATGCAGTCAGGCAGGTTCGGTAATAGATCAAGCGCCGCTAGACACTGGCCAGGGGCAGAAATGTCATCACGGCCCCCTTCAACGATAATCACAGCCGTTTCAGTGATCTTCGAGATATCAATATGTTCACCATCCACAGTAAATAAATTGCGCGCCACTTCGCGAGTTTTGAACACGCGCTCTACCGTTGACAAATAGAACTCCGCCGGCATGTCCATTACAGCCAGATATTCATCATAGAATTTATTATGACGGTCCAAATCTGCAGCCTCACCGCGTGCAACTGCCCCAATTTGATTAATAAATGCCTTCGCGTGGTTACCCGCGTTCATCGCCATAAAGGATGCCAATTGTACAGCACCCGGATAAACTTTGCGCCCCACACCTTGGAAGGCAAAGCCAACGGGCGTGATAACAGTGTGCTCTAGCTGACCCATGGTGACGCGGTTGCCAAAATCCGTCACCTCAGTTGGGTTGGCATCGGGATCAACAGGCCCACCGATCAGCGTCAGCGTCCGAGGGTTGGGCGTACTATCATCTTGAGCCAACATAGCAGTTGCCACGAGGGTCAGCGGCACTGGCTGGCAGACCGCCATCACATGAACGTCTTCGCCCAGATGCGTCATGAACTCGACCACGTATTTAGTATAGTCTTCCACATCGAACTTACCCGCAGATAACGGTACATCGCGCGCGTTTTTCCACTCCGTCACATAAACATCGCAGTTTGGCAGCAAACTTATCACTGTCTTGCGGCATAGCGTGGCATAGTGGCCTGACATTGGCGCTACCAACAAAATCTTGCGCGTGACAGGGCGGTTCCGCTCTGCTGCAAAGTGGATCAAGTCACAAAAAGGCAACTCTAGATCAATCCTTTTCTTAACGGGATAGTCGTTGTCTTTCGAAACAACACTTTCGATGCCCCACATCGGCTTGGTTGCAACCTTTTCACAGGCACGCTCGGTCACTTCGCCCCATGCTGCGAACAGTGATGGAAACGGGCTCATCGTAACTGAAAATGCTGGATTTTGCCAAAATGCTTTGGTGGTTGCACCCATCCAAGCATTTGTTTGACGAATGCTTTCACTCAAGTCATATACCGTCACACTACCGCCCTTTTTTGACTCGTTTGTGCACTTTTGCGCAAACGTCGATACAATTACCAGAGCAAATCGTAACGAGGCCGACATTAAAATGACAAACACTAAGGCACCTGACCAGGAAGTTTTGGAAAAAAACCTTGCTAAAATCAACGATTTGACTGAACGCATGGTAGCCACCATGTCTAAACGTAAAGCTCACAGCCCTGCGTTAGAGAGCCCAGATTACCAGTTTTATGCGAAAGCCGCGGCGGCCTACTTTGCCGAAATGATGAGTGATCCAACCCGAATTATCGAAGCACAAGTCGGATATTGGACCCAAAGCCTAAAGAATTGGTCAAATATACAGGAACAAATTGCCAAAGGGGAATTGAAGGCTGAGCCAGAGCCTTCAGCGGACAAACGGTTCAAAAATGCGAACTGGGAGAAGAACCCATATTTCAAATTGATCAAAGAGCAGTATTTGCTGGCCTCACAAACGGTGGAGGCGATAACCAAAGACATGGCACATCTGCCCGACCGCGAACAGGAAAAAGTAAATTTCTTTGCCAAACAAGTGGTGGATATGTTCGCGCCAACAAACTTTCTGGCATCGAATCCCGACGCTTTGGAAAAGGCGATTGAAACCAATGGTCAGTCCCTTGTGGACGGGCTCGAAAACTTCGTTGCAGATTTGGAAAGCAACCAACAGGGCATCGCAGTGCGTCTGGCCGACCCCGACGCGTTTGAAGTGGGCAAAGACCTGGCCACAACCCAAGGTGCTGTCGTCTTTCAGAACCGCATGTTTCAGCTGATTCAGTACAAGCCAACCACTGACCGCGTATACAAAAAACCTCTGCTGATCACGCCCCCGTGGATCAACAAATTCTACATCCTAGACTTGCGCCAAAAAAACAGTCTGATCAAGTACTGCGTCGATCAAGGCCACACCGTGTTTGTAATCTCGTGGGTCAACCCTGACGCAGGCTACTCCGATTGCGGCTTTGACACCTATCTGGAAGAAGGGTTGCTAACTGCCATTAATAACGTGCTCAATATCACAGGCGAAAAATCCCTCAACGTCGCCGGCTATTGCATTGGCGGCACACTTTTGGCCTGTGCCGCGGCCTATTTAACCGAAATTGGCGAAGAATCTAAACTAAACAAAATCACCTTTTTCACCACAATGACCGACTTTCGTGAACCGGGTGAGCTCGGCAACTTCCTGGAGCCGGGCTTCCTAAAAGGCATCGAAGCTCAGGTGGCGCAGACGGGCTACCTCGAATCATATTTCATGTCGCGCACCTTCAGCTATTTGCGCGCCAAAGACCTGGTTTATGCCCCAGCTGTGCGTTCTTATATGATGGGTGAAGCACCTCCAGCCTTTGACCTTTTGCAATGGAACGCCGACAGCACCAACCTGCCCGGTCGCATGGCAGTCGAATATCTCAAAAAACTCTATGTGGATAACGAGCTGTTTAAGGGTGAGTTCGAACTACTAGGCAAAAAACTACGTCTCGCAGCGATTGAAACCCCCATCTTTGCAGTGTCAACCATACAAGACCACATCGCCCCTTGGCAAAGTACATTTCGTGGCTTGGCTAAAGTGCGCGGTGAACGAACGTTCATCCTGTCGGAAAGTGGCCACATCGCTGGCATCGTGAATCCTGCGTCAACAGACAAATACGGACACTGGTTCAATGACGAACCGCCCCGCGACCCCGAATTTTGGAAGGAAACCGCCGAGTTCGTACAGGAAAGCTGGTGGCACAAATGGTCCACTTGGCTGGCCAAAAACGAAAAGCAGGCGGTTAAGCCACGCACTCCGGGTACGAAAGCCTATCCCGCATTAGAACTGGCGCCCGGCAGCTATGTCCTGAAACCAGGCGTTTAAACACGCACAAACCCTGTAAAATGAGTTTACCAACCATTCTATATATGCTGCAACAGCATCATATTACCTAATAATTTAATTTTTTATGTAACTAAATCAGTATTCTAAAGCAATTTTGCCGCGTTGCAGCATTTTTATCTTGCAATGCTGCAACGCAGCGTTTATGCATTTTATACAAACGAAAAATACGAGTTCTCAGAAATTCATGGTCAAAGGATCTAAATGATGGCTAAACAAGATTTCGACTTCGCAAAGGCAACTGAAGAGTTCTTTGGCGCATTCAAAATGGATACAAAAATGTTTGACGACGCTACAAAAAATGTAGCCGAATTCAACGTCAAATTTGGCCAGATCGCTCTGGCAGCTGCAAAGAAAAATGCTGACCTAGCCGCTACATGGACAACAGAAACATTGAAGTCTGTTGAGGCAGCGAACAAGACTCAAAAAGACCCTGCTGACTACGCATCAGTGATTTCAGACTTTGCCTCCGCTCAGGCCCACGCAATGCCAGAAAAACTGTCCGCATACGCAGAAGTCGCAAAAGCTGCTCAGCTTGAAGCAGTCGAATTGTTTGTTGCTGCTGGCAAAGACGTTCAAAAGGAAGTTGAAGTCGCAACAAAAAACGTAGCCGCCAAAGCAAAAGCTGCTTAAGCGACAAGATAAAGAGGGTTTCGTCCTCCCCGAAACCCTCTGACATAAGGGCTGCTTTCTCCCGGCAGCCCTTTTTCGTTTGGCAACCCTTTTTTTGTAAACGAAACTACGCTACAGTGCAGCATTAATGTGCACTTGAGGGACACAATGGCCGATCCAATCTT
>DLZA01000037.1:0-741 GCA_003447515.1 Paracoccaceae bacterium | reverse complement strand
CTGGATGAGATTTCAGAACTAATCAAACAAGGTCACGATGTAGAAATTCGCGACCGTAAAACAGGCGAAGACCTGACCCGCCAATTTCTACTTCAGATCATTACCGAGCAAGAAAGTAAGGGAGAAAATGTTCTGCCTGTCAATGTGTTAACCGGCCTCGTACGTTCCTACAGCACAGCCGCCCAAGGTATACTTCCAGACTTTTTGTCTCAATCCTATGAGATGTTTACTCAGCAGCAACAATCCATGATGGAAAAGATCCCAGGTATGAGCGCTACCGGAAATTGGCAAAAACAGCAGCAAGAGATGATGCAATCCATGATAGCCGCGTGGATGCCGCAGATGCAAAGTTCAAGTGCTGCAGCGCCGAAAAAAGAGACGGTTTCGCAGAGCGAATCCAGTGAGCTGTCGGCAGTAAAACAACAATTGGCTGAGTTGATGAAAAAAGTGGACGGATTGTAAGATGAAGTTAAACGTCTACCTCGCGGGCGAAATTCACACGACATGGCGCGAAGAAATCATCGCTGCTTGCACAGCCCAAAATCTTGATATCACTTTCACAGCCCCTGTCACCGACCACGCTGCATCCGATGATTGCGGCGTTGAAATCATGGGCGCAGAGCCAAACAAGTTCTGGCACGACAGCAAGGGCGCAAACCTCAATTCAATGCGCACACGCAAAGCGATCAAAGATGCCGATATCGTTGTCGTCCGCTTTGGTGAAAAATACAAACAATGGAA
>DLZA01000176.1:6910-9555 GCA_003447515.1 Paracoccaceae bacterium | reverse complement strand
GCTTCACCATTTTTCACTGCAGCGATAGTTTCGTCTGCAGTCGCAAATTCAACCAGTGTCCCGCCAGAAGTTGCCACGTAACCCGCTTGGATCGTGTTGGTTTGTGCGGCGATGATGCCTTTTGATACGTCAACAGAACTGTCCGCCAGGCCAACGTACCCAGATGGGGATGCTGGGATGTATTCATTAGTGAAATCAATTACTTCGTCACGTTCTGCCGTTACGGACATGCCTGCAATGATGGTGTCATAGTTACCTGACACGAGGTTCGGGATGATGCTATCCCACTCGTTTATGACCCATGTGCAATCAAGCGCTGCGCGTTTGCAGATTTCGTCGCCAAGCTCGCGTTCGAACCCATCCACTTCACCTTTGTCGTTGATGAAATTGTAGGGAGGGTAGGCGCCCTCTGTGCCCATGCGCACGGTGTCTGCGAAGGCTGCGCCTGTTGCGAGTGCAGACACGGCCGCTGCAAGTAGTAGTTTTTTCATTTGGTTTCTCCTGGTTGGTAGTGTGGTCGTTTGGTTAGTGCGTTGAGCTTAGGAATTGCTGCAAACGCGTTGATTTCGTTTGATTAAATACCTCGTCTGGGGTGCCTTGTTCCTCAATCACGCCTTGGTGGAGGAAGATCACATGGCTGGCCACATCACGAGCCAATTTCATGTCGTGGGTCACAAGCAGCATAGTTCGGCCTTCGGCAGCGAGATCACGGATCACGGTGACAACTTCGGCTTCGGTTTCTGGGTCGAGCGCAGAGGTGGGTTCATCGAACAACATGGCGGAAGGTTCCATAGCCAACGCCCGCGCGATTGCGGCACGTTGTTGTTGTCCACCCGATAATTGAGAGGGATACATGTCTGCCTTATCCCCAATGCCCACTTTTTCCAAGAGGGCGCGGCCTACGGCTTCGGCGTCAGCCCTGTAACAGCCTAGAACAGTGACGGGAGCTTCGATTACATTTTGTAAAACGCTGAGGTGCGACCACAGATTAAACTGCTGAAATACCATGGAAAGATTGGTGCGAAAGCGACGTACTTGATCCGCATCCTTAGGTTGGCGGTGAGCGTCATCGCGGTTCCACGTTACGGGTTCGCCACCGATCACAATATCCCCTTGTTGCGCGGTTTCTAGCAGGTTCACACAACGCAAAAGGGTGGACTTGCCCGAGCCAGAGGAGCCAATCAAAGCGATCACATCACCTTTGTGCGCAGTTAAATCCAAACCTTTGATGACATGTAAATCATCATAGCTTTTATGAATATTGCGCAGCTCAATTACTGGGGTGTCAGTGTCGGCAGTCAAGAGAGTTCCAAACGCATGGTTCGTTTGGCGCAAACTGTGCGGCAGGTGGTGAGTTATGTCAATTGCTGAAACAATATCTCGACCCAGTTTTTTATAAAAAAAATTTAGGCTTCACAACAAGCTAAAAATATTTATTTTTAACATTGTACTGCTCAACCTATGGCTTATTCCTGCCCCGACGGCATCTTTCAGAACAATATTTCACGTCGTCCCAGACAACTTTCCACTTTTTGCGCCATGTGAACGGACGACCACAGACAACGCAGGTTTTTTCGGGCAGATTAGACTTTTTCATGATTGTCTAATGCCTTAAAGAATCGCGCTGAATCCGCCTCTATCGTGGCGCGTTTTTCGTCCCCCATGCGTTGCAAACTTCTGTAGATTAGCCCCATACGTGGGTTGTTGCGCAGTTTTTCACCGTTTCGGATCAGAAAATCCCAATAAAGATAGTTAAAGGGACAGGCGTCAGGGCCATTTTTCTTTGTCACTTTATAATGACAAGACTTACAGTAATCTGACATACGATTGATGTATGCACCGCTCGCTGCATAAGGTTTTGACGCAAGCAAACCGTCGTCCGCGAACAGAACCATACCCGACACATTGGGCAATTCGACCCACTCGTAAGCATCTGCATAAACTAGCAGATACCATTCATTCACCTCATCTGGGTGCAAACCTGCGATCAGGGCAAAGTTTCCAAGCACCATAAGGCGTTGAATATGATGGGCGTAAGCGTTTGATTTTGTTTCAGACACACATTGGCGCAAACAGTTCATTTGTGTTTCAGCGGTCCAATAAAAATCGGGCAGGGCACGTGTAGCGTTCAGCGCGTTCTGCCCTTTGTAATCGGGCATTTTCAGCCAATAGATGCCGCGCACGTACTCGCGCCAGCCGAGGACTTGTCGAATAAACCCCTCAGTTGCGTTCAGGGGTGACGCGCCATGGTGATAAGCTTCCTCCGCGGCTTTGATACATTCTAGCGGGTCGAGCAAGCCGCAGTTGAGGTAAAAGCTGATGTGACTGTGAAACATCCATGGCTCGTTTTGCACCATTGCATCTTGGAAATCGCCAAACTGGGGCAGGCGGTCTGATATGAATTCTTCTAGAACAACAAGGGCTTGGGCGCGGGTCACGGCAAAGGGGAACGGATGCAGGACGCCAAAATGATCGCTGAATTCTGCCTCGACCAGTTTCAGCACGTCTTGTGTGATGTCATCGGGCTCAAAGGCCGTAGGTTTAGGAACGTTCAGCCCGTCTTTGGGTGGTTTACGGTTTTCAGCGTCGTAATTCCATTGCCCACCCACAGGGTCTTTTCCATCCATCAACACATTGAATTTGCG
>DLZA01000176.1:5531-6535 GCA_003447515.1 Paracoccaceae bacterium | reverse complement strand
CCGCGAATTCGGCTTGCGTGCTGAGGTAACGGTCGTCTTCACGCAGATCGACAGGAACGGACAGCGTTTCATGCCATGTATCAAAGTCGGACGTCAGACGATATTCACCAGGGTAGGTGGCCACAACGGCCTGTGCGCCTGTTACTTTGAGCGCACGATCAACTTCGCCACGGAACGTGCCTGTGTTTTCCACGTCGTTGTAACGTGTGTAGCGCACGGTGTAGCCTTGATCGGCAAGGTCCGCCGCAAAGTGGCGCATAGCCGAGAATATGAAGGCGATCTTCTTTTTGTGGTGTTTGACATAACGGGTTTCGGCCCGCAGTTCGCACATCAGAATCACGTCAGCTTCTTTATCAGCGCCGGCTAAGGTTGCGACGCTGTGGGACAGCTGATCACCAAGGATCAATCGTAGCTTCATGGACTGGCTTCTTTATCTGTATCGTGAACCTGTAAAATGGTACGGTGCGATTAAAAATCCAGTCAAGAGGGTGTGTATTTGGTCAAAGAACAATAAACGAATTAGACCAGACATTAATCGCATAATGTATATTATGTTAAATCATTATTTGCGTGTTATTATAAAATAAGGCTTATTTCGCCGTCCAGCCTCCATCTACAGGCAAAGATGCCCCTGTGAACGACTTAGCTGCATCACTGCACAGAAATACGGTTAATGCGCCCAGTTCTTCGAGTCCTACGAAAGACTTCGTTGGTTGAGCGGAAAGGATCACATCGCGCACGACTTCTTCTTCCGTGATGCCGCGGGCTTTGGCTGTGTCTGGGATTTGTGCTTCGACCAACGGTGTGCGCACGTAACCTGGGCAGATTGCGTTGCAGGTGATGCCATCTTGCGCAGTTTCGAGCGCTGTGGTCTTCGTGAGGCCAAGGATACCGTGCTTGGCTGCAACATAGGCAGATTTGAACGGCGAAGCGACAAGGCCGTGGGCGGAGGCGATGTTGACGACCCTGCCCCAGCCAGTTTTGCGCATTATCGGCAAAGCAGC
>DLZA01000176.1:3010-5147 GCA_003447515.1 Paracoccaceae bacterium | reverse complement strand
TTGGGAATTCGTCGATTGGGCTGACATGTTGAATGCCTGCGTTGTTGACCACGATATCGACAGAGCCAAAAGTTTCGGCTGCTGTAGCCATCATGGCGCGAATTTCATTGGCTTTGGTCATATTAGCACCGTTGTAGACCGCTGTGATCCCGTATTTCTCCTCCAGATCAGCGCGTTGGGCCTCGATCGCGTCTGTGTCACCAAAGCCATTTAATACAATATTCACGCCAGATGCCGCGAGCGCATCAGCCACGCCTTTGCCAATACCGCTGGTGGATCCTGTGATAACCGCTGATTTTCGCATCTTTTATTCCTAGTCTTGAAGAATAACGTTCGGAGCAATATCGGCTGGATCAATGACCAGTTCAATCAATGCGCCGTTGGGTTTTGTGGTGGCTGTGGCGAAGGCGTCGGCGAAATCTTCGGTTTTTTCAACACGCGCGCCCCAGAACCCATAGGCTTGGGCCAGTTGTACAAAATCTGGGTTAATGATTTCTGTACCAGACGGACGCCCCGCATAGCGTTTGTCCTGATGAAGGCGAATTGTGCCATATAATCCATTATTTAGCACCAAAATGATTGGTTGCAGGCCGTTTTGCAGCATGGTGCCAAGTTCTTGCGATGACATCTGAAAATCGCCGTCGCCCGCGAAACAAATGACTTGGCGGGTGGGATCAGCGGCCTTTGCCGCAAGGGCCGCTGGCAGCCCTGCCCCCATTGCACCTGATTGCGGGCCAAGCAGGCGTTGGTCTTTGTGGAATTTCAGGAAACGGCCTGACCAAATGGCAAAATTCCCCGCGCCATTAGTGATTATCGCGTCATCATCAAGTACATCACGCATGTGGGCGCATATCGGTGCCATATCCACCGCGCCTTTGGCAGGCTGGGGGTTTAGAGCGGTTTCGTGCGCAGCTTTGATTTCCTTTAGATGGCCAATGTAATCTCCTGTAACCATTGGATTAATTGCCTCTAGAAAGAGTTCTTGTGCGCTGTGAATGGCGATGTTTGATTGGTAGATTTTGTTGATCTCATCCGCGCTGCGATGGCAGTGGATGATCTGCTGTTTCGGGTTTGGCACATCAAGGAGCGTCCAGCCATCGGTGAGGATTTCACCAAAACGGACATTCACCGCGAGGATAACATCGGCGTTTATAATGGCATCGCGCAGGTGTGGGGGCATGCCAAATGATGCATCTCCAATGAAATGCGACCCGCGATTGTCGATCAGGTCTTGGCTGCGAAACACCGTGGCGACGGGGATATTTATCTTTTGTGCAAAAGCATTTAGGCGTGCGCGACCCACTTCATCCCATCCACCGCCACCAACGACCATCAGCGGGGTTATGGCGCTGTTCAACAAGTCAGCCGCTTGTTTCACAGCGGCCATGTCAGGTGCTGCACGGAAGGGTTTCACAGGCTTGCACGGCTGCGCGTCTGTGGTGTCTGTCAGCATGTCTTCGGGCAGCGCGACGACCACGGGCCCTGGACGGCCAGAGGTGGCCATTTGGAACGCACGCGCCACGAGTTCAGGGATGCGATCAGCGTTGTCGATTTCGGTAACCCATTTTGCAACTGTGCCGAAAAAAGCCCTGTAATCAACCTCTTGAAAGGCTTCTCGGTCGCGCATGTCGCGGCCAATTTGGCCCACAAACAGGATCATTGGGCTGCTGTTCTGCATGGCCGTGTGCACACCAATAGACGCATTAGTGGCCCCTGGGCCGCGTGTCACAAAGGCGATGCCAGGTTTGCCTGTCAGCTTGCCATATGCTTCGGCGGCAAAAGATGTGCCGCTTTCATGGCGATTGGTGATCAGTTTGATTTGGTTTTGGACATCATAAAGCGCATCAAGAACGGCAAGATAGCTTTCTCCTGGAACACCAAAAGCCGTATCAACGCCTTGTTGCAAAAGGCATTTTACTAGAAGTTCACCGCCTGTATTGCTCATAGCTGGCCCTGCCCTGTGTCCCTGCGGTTTTGTCAATTTACTTCTGAATGTGTGACAGACCTCACTGTATTTACAATAGGAAAATGTAGGCTGATGTCAGGCAGTCGCACACACGAATGTTTCGCAGGTTTGGGACACAGTTCGTCCCGGTTCATACACTATTGCACAAGCTTCGTTTAATCCTTTGATCGC
>DLZA01000176.1:0-2594 GCA_003447515.1 Paracoccaceae bacterium | reverse complement strand
TGTGGCAGGCTTCGAGTGTGGAGGCATCTGTTAGGGAATACGGGTCAATATCGGATATGGAATTGCGCAGATTTGCGCCGCGATTAGTGCAGCCAGAGGCGTTGCCAAACGCGTAGGCCAGTGTGTATGGCCTTGGCGGCGGGTTAGGTCGTAGGTGTCTTTGTCATTTGTCCTATCACACGTGCCACAGCGCGACAGGCAGATCCGTTATTGCTTTTGCTGCAAGCATCAAGGCATTGGGCGAAGTTCATAGAATAGGTGTTGAGCACCCAAGGCCCCTTCACATTAAACAACAAGCGCAACAAAGTTGCGCGCAAGCTTTTGGAGCTAGCAAGAAAGTTTGCATGAGTGCGTCTATGCCTTTTATAGGCGAAATTTGCTTTGCCACGCGTTGCAAATCGGCGTCTGTGACATCTTGAGTATGTGGGATAAGCGGCACGGCGCAAGCGAGAACAATCGTGATTAGGAGTGCTTTGAATGGGGTCATCGCGCCATTTAGTTAAAATACAGTTTGGGAGAATTCACTGTATTTTGAAGTGTTTGGTAATGATGGGTATAGGAATGAAAAAGCCCCGCACGTTTGCGGGGATTTGTTTTTTGTAACGTGGGATTAGATTTTTTAGTTCATATTGAATTGCACGCCACGGTCTCTCGCTACGCGCGACCGTGATTTGCAATGCCCCAATGGATCGGACACTTGATAAATTCTACTTAGCCGCCCATTGTTTTTGCAACTTCTGCTGCAAAGTCTTCTTCTTTTTTCTCAATGCCTTCGCCGACTTCCAGACGGACAAAACCGAGGATTTCTGCGCCCGCATCTTTGGCAGCTTGGCCAACGGTCACGTCAGGGTTGATCACGAAAGATTGGTTCACAAGGGTCACTTCGCCGAAGAATTTCTTCATGCGGCCTTTGATCATGTTTTCGATGATGTTCTCTGGCTTGCCAGACTCGCGGGCTTGGTCGGTCAGGATTTTCTCTTCCTTGGCCACAACCGCTGGGTCGAGGTCTGCTTCGGTCAGGGACTGTGGGCGCGGGTCAGCAGCTGCAACGTGCATTGCGATTTGCTTAGCCAGGCCTTCGTCACCACCTTTCAGCGCAACCAGTACACCGATTTTGCCCATGCCGTCTGCGGCAGCGGTGTGCACATATGTGCCCACAACGTCGCCAGACACTTTTGCCATGCGGCGCACGGACATGTTTTCACCGATTTTAGCGATCGCGTCTGTGACAGTTTCCTCGACGGATTTGCCGTTCACGTCTGCTGCTTTCAGTGCATCAATATCGTCAACACTCAGCGCCGCAGTGGCGATGCCGCCAACCATGGCTTGAAATTCAGCGTTCTTACCAACAAAGTCAGTTTCTGCGTTCACCTCAACCGCAACACCTGTGCCGCCAACTACTTTTACTGCAACGAGGCCTTCAGCCGCTGTACGGCCAGATTTTTTCGCAGCCGTTGCGAGACCCTTGGTGCGCAGCCAGTCCATGGCTGCTTCCATGTCGCCGTCTACTTCTGTGAGCGCTTTTTTTGCGTCCATCATGCCTGCGCCAGATTTTTCGCGCAGTTCTTTTACGAGTGCAGCTGTGATAGCCATCTTTATCTCTCCTAAATAACAGGGATGGGCGCGCGCGTGATGCACCCCCAAAATCAGTGTGTTTGAGGCTGTTTAGGCTTCGGCTGGGGCGTCTGCCACTGCTTCTTCAACAGGCGCTTCTTCGGATGCGCCAATGTCGATGCCAGCTGAACCCATAGCAGACGCCATTCCATCTAGTGCCGCACGAGCGATCAAATCAGTGTAGAGCGCGATTGCGCGGGCTGCATCGTCATTGCCAGGAATAGGGTAATCAATACCATCTGGAGAAGAGTTTGAATCAAGAACAGCAATTACTGGGATGCCTAGTTTGTTCGCTTCTGCGACAGCAAGAGATTCTTTGTTTGTGTCGATTACAACAATAAGGTCAGGTGTACCGCCCATATCCATAACACCCCCCAAGGATGCCTGGAGTTTAGACTGCTCACGCTCCATACCCAACAGCTCTTTTTTGGTGAGCCCTTGGCCTTCGCCTCCGAGCTTCTCATCAAGATGTTTGAGGTGTGCTATACGCTTAGAGACAGTCTGCCAATTCGTCAAAGTGCCGCCCAACCATCGGTGATTCATATAGTATTGTGCCGAACGCTCAGCGGCCTCTGCAACAGCTTTGGAAGCCTGTCGTTTCGTGCCAACAAACAAAATCCGTCCACCTTTCGCAACAGTCTCACGTGTAATTTGGAGCGCCTGATCCAGCAAAGGAACAGTTTGTGTAAGGTCTAATATGTGTATACCATTACGCTGGCCATAAATAAACTGACCCATACGTGGGTTCCAACGGTGCGTTTGGTGGCCAAAGTGGACGCCGGCTTCTAAAAGCTGGCGCAATGTGAACTCTGGTAGAGCCATTGTAATCTTCCTTTTCCGGTTTAGCCTCAGCAGGAGAAGGACCGAGTGATCCAACCGGTGGAGTAAGTGGGGATTTTTCCCCCAATGACCCGCAAATCCCGCCTGTGGATTGTTAATTGTCGCTGTATAAGCGGGGCGTCATCGACTGGCAAGTGGTT
>DLZA01000126.1 GCA_003447515.1 Paracoccaceae bacterium | reverse complement strand
CGCAAAGAGATCATTGCGTCATAGCCACGACCACCAAAGAATTCTTCGAGCCGCATGTCTGAGGCGGCTTTTGACCCATGGGAAAACGCACAAAGATCATGGACATAAAGAATGTCGATCCGGTTTACACCAAGGCGTGAAAATGAATGTTCAAACGAACGCATGACGCCGTCATAGGTGTAGTCAAAAACTCACGACGTTGCGGCACGTCAAACCATTTACCAATACCGGCACGATGTTCCGGGGTGCAATATTCAATTAGACGGCCGACTTTGCTAGATAAGATGTAACTGTCGCGCGGCTTGTCGCGTAAAAACGGGTTCAAGCGGGTTTCTGACAATCCCAGACCGTAAAGGGGTGCGGTATCGAAATAGCGCACGCCTCCCTCCCAGGCGGCATCAAGCGTTGCACGCGCATCATTATCCGAGATCGCTTTGTAGAGATTTCCCAATGGTGCCGCGCCAAAGCCCAATTCAGTGAATGTAAGACCGCCATTCCCAAGTCTGTCCCAGTGTCGTGTCTGCAACCCCATCTCAATCCCCCTATGTCGTGACAATAACTTAGCCAATTTTTCTTTGCATGAACAGACCACTGGTTATAACGTTTGAACAAGGGAGAAATAATATGACCACGAATTTTAAAAGTGTCTTTGGTGAGATCAAACCCGTCATCGCTATGGTCCATATTGGGGCGTTACCCGGGTCCCCACTTTTTGATCCGGCCTTGGATTTGGTTGCAAGTGCACGTGCTGATCTTTTAGCTTTGCAAAAAGCAGGCTTTGATGGTGTGATGTTTGGCAATGAAAATGATCGCCCCTATGAATTTGATGTCGACACCGCTTCAACTGCGACAATGGCGGCGATTATTGGCCAGCTTAAATCTGAAATTACAGTGCCATTCGGTGTGAATGTGCTTTGGGACCCCATTGCCAGCATTGCATTAGGTGTAGCGACGGGAGCGTCTTTTGTGCGCGAAATTTTCACGGGTACTTATGCGTCTGACATGGGGCCATGGACACCGGATGCTGGACGAGCGATGCGCTATCGCAATCGATTGGGTCGCTCTGATATGGCAATGCTCTATAATGTTTGCGCCGAATTTGCACATTCGCTTGATCAACGCTCTTTGCCGGATCGTGCACGCAGCGCAGTTTTTTCGTCCATTCCTGATGCAATTTTAGTGTCAGGCCAGATTACCGGTGAGGCTGCACCCCTCTCTGATTTAGAGGCGGTAAAAGCTGTGCTGCCTCAGACGGCGGTTATGGCAAATACTGGTGTAAAGCATGAGACTGTAGCTGACGTTTTGGCAATAGCCGACGGCTGCATTGTTGGATCGTCGCTAAAGATTGACGGGGACACCTGGAATAGCATTGACCCAGAACGGGCTCTAGATTTCATGGACCGTGCGCGCGCGGCACGAAAATGAAACAGCGTATCAAGCGCGATTTGTTGGAACTGATGAAGGTCCCAGGATTGTCAGGGCATGAAGATCGCGTGCGCCGTGATTTGCGCGACCGGTTGGATATTATTGGCGTTGAAAGCAGGTCGGACCCTTTGGGCAATCTGGTAGCGCATTTTCCTGGCTATGGGCCGCGGGTCATGCTGTTCACGCATATGGATCAGCTTGGATTTATCGTGCGCAAGATTGAGGTAGATGGCCTCATCCGTTTGGAACGCCTTGGGGGGGTGCCGGAACGTGCATTGGCCGCTCAAGACGTTTTGATTTGTGTTGGTGAAGGTCGGGACGTGTCTGGTGTGATTGCCAATAAAAGCCATCATGCAACCACAGCTTTGGAAAAATATCAGGTCACGCCCTATGCCGAGCTTTATGTGGATACCGGCCTGTCGTGCGCCGCCGAGGTCGAGGCAGCAGGGATCCGTATTGGTGCTGCAGTCGTTTATGCTCCTCAGGCCGCCGCGTTGAACGATGACCGTATTTGTGGGACCAGTGTTGATGACCGTGCGGGCTGTGCTGTTTTGCTTGAGGTCGCCCGTTCGTTAAAAAACCGGACAAGTGGTCCCCCGGTTGATATAGCTTTCACGGTGCTTGAAGAGTTCAACCTTCGCGGTGCCCTGCCATTGGCGCAAAAATTACTGCCTGATATTGCGATCCAGCTGGATTTGATGCTTGCAACGGATACGCCAGATATGGAAGCGCGTGGAGAAATGGTGTTGGGCGGTGGCCCTGGGATGAGCCTGTACTCCTTCCATGGACGAGGAACACTGAACGGGGTGATACCGCATCCGGCGATGGTTGATCTGTTTGAGCGAGCGGCTACTGCTGAAAATATTCCTTTGCAGCGCAGTGCTCAGGTGGGGGTGTTGACAGACCTGTCTTATGTGCAACTAGTTGGAGAAGGTGTGGCCTCGGTAGATATGGGGTTTCCGATGCGCTATTCGCATTCGGCACGTGAACTTTGCGATTTGGGCGACTTAGTTTCGCTCGCTCAGTTGCTGCTGGCCGCGCTCGGTCAGATTGGGCCAAAGTTTTCTTTGAACCGGGATGATTACACTTAATGACATACACACTTGGGATTGATATCGGGACCTATGAGACGAAAGGCGTTTTAGTTGACCAGACTGGCGTGGTCCATGCTCAAGCCGCGCGTGGCCACAAAATGCTGGTGCCCAAACCTGGCTGGGCAGAGCACCGTCCTGAACAAGATTGGTGGGATGATTTTGTCTTAATTTGCAAAACGCTTTTAAATGAGAGTGGCGTGGAGGCATCTCATATCAAGGCTGTCGCATGCAGTGCGATTGGTCCGTGTATGCTGCCGGTGGATGCAAGCGGCAATCCTTTGATGAACGCTGTGTTGTATGGAGTTGATGGACGTGCTGAAGCCGAAGTTCGCGAACTCACCGCGCGCATTGGTGAAGAGATAATAATAGCACGTTGTGGGAATGCGCTGACATCGCAATCTGTTGGGCCCAAAATACTCTGGCTTAAGCGGCAGCGCCCTGAGATATATTCGAGAACATCCCATATTTTAAGTTCAACCAGTTTCATTGTAATGCGCCTCACAGGTGAAGTGGTGATTGATCATTATACCGCAGCCAATTTCTCACCGCTTTATGATGTTGAGGCACAGTCCTGGGTTGATGATCTGGTTGACGATATCTTGCCATTGGAAAAACTGCCGCGCTTGATGTGGTCGGATGAGATTGCAGGCCACATTACCAAGGAAGCCGCACAGATGACTGGCCTTGCGTTTGGCACCCCTGTGACTGTGGGCACGATTGATGCTGCAGCAGAGGCACTGTCTGTTGGTACCAATAAATCTGGCGATATGATGCTGATGTATGGTTCGACCATTTTTATCATCTTAAAAGCGCACTCTAAGGTTACTGATCCACGCATTTGGTACGCGCCTTGGCTGTTTGAGGGTGAGCATGCCTCGATGGCAGGGCTTGCCACTTCTGGTACGTTGACCCATTGGTTTCGGGATCAAATCGCGCGCGATCAATCGGTGCAGGATGCCTTCCCCACCTTGGCAGAAGAAGCGACCAAATCGCCACCGGGCGCCAACGGTCTGTTGATGCTGCCTTATTTTTCAGGTGAACGGACGCCACTTCACGATGTGAACGCGAAGGGTGCTATGTTTGGGTTCAACCTGACCCATACACGTGAGGACATTTACCGCGCCTTGATTGAAGGGATTGCCCACGGCACACGCCATGTGACCGATACTTTTGCCGAGTTGGATCAAGCCCCGAAACGTTTTCTTGCTGTGGGTGGGGGAACTAAAAATGCTCTTTGGCTGCAAGCGACATCAGATATCACTGGCATTGATCAAATTGTGTGTGAGAAAACCACTGGGGCTAGCTATGGAGATGCATTTTTAGCGGCTATGGCCGTCGGATTGGTCGAGCGCGCAGATATCGCGCAGTGGAACCCTGTGGTGAAGACAATAACTGCGCGGCCTAACGCGGTCTATGACAAAGCACATGGGTTGTTTCGCAGGCTTTACGAACAGACCAAAGACATTGCCGCAGAGCTTACTTAACTGCGCCTGCCGCCATGCCCTTAATAATGTACTTTTCCAGCACGATCGCGACGATCACTAAAGGGAGTATCGCAGCCGATGACAGGGCCGCCATAGACCACCAGTTGATCCCTTGCGACCCAGTTTGCGACGCAACCATGACTGGGAGGGTAGTGGCATTGGTAGAAGTCAGCAGGGCTGCAAAGAAGTATTCGTTCCAGCACAATACCAGCGACAAAATAAAGGCCGCCACCATACCGGGCAGGGCTATGGGCATCACGATCTGCAGGAATGCCCCCCAAATACCAAGACCGTCGACAAGGGCGGCCTCTTCCAACTCAATGGGGATGCCTTGAAATTGATCGCGCATAATCCAGATCACAATTGGGAGAACCATCAAAGTATAAAGCAAGATCAAACCAATACGGCTGTCGAGCAGGCCCAATGATTTGTACAAAACAAGGAATGGCAAGGCCAGGACCACAGGTGGTAGGATCATTTGACTGAGGAAGAAAAATGAGATGTCTGAATTTTTCATGAACCCAAACCGGTAACTGAAACGCGACAGACCGTAAGCGGCAAGTGATCCTAATATAACGGCGAGCAGCGAAGCAGAGATTGAGACCACAGCGCTATTCCAAAATCGTTTAAAAAATTCCTCTCGGACGGTTGAGACTTCTCCAATCAATCGAGGCGACAGACCAATAGATTCCCAACCTTTCCATCTTGGTGTAAAATCCCACCACGGGATCAGGTTACCCTTCATGACATCAGGGGCTAATTTGAATGATGTTGTAATGGTCCAAAAAATTGGAAATAGGCAAATCGCTGCCCATATTAAAAGTGTTGCGTATATTGCTATACGGTTAGTCCACCATTTGGTTTGCACGCGCAGGCTTACTTCGTGATCTTTGAAAATTGCATTCATGCCGGCCGCTCCATCCACCGGCTTACCAGCTTTAATAACAGGGTCACAAAGATCACAATGAGAACCAGATAGACCATTGCGAGCAATGTACCGTAGCCCACGTTTGAGCGGTCTCTGTATTCGCGGAAGATAAAGCTAGTAACACTATCGGTCGCCCCACCAGGACCGCCGGATGTCACATTGATAATGATGTCAGCTAGTTTTAGCTTAAAAATAATGCGGATCACTACGGCCGTGACTGAAACAGGCAACATCAGTGGGAAGATAATTTCCTTAAAGCTTTGCCAGCCAGATGCACCATCAACTTTTGAAGCTTCAAGAACCTCACTGGGCAAGGCTTGAAGGCCCGCCAAAAGCATAATCATCATAAAGGGAATAAAGGTCCAGGCATCCATAGCCATGATCATAAAACGCGCGATTTCTGGATTGCCAAAAAACGTTGGCTCTCCCCCAAGGTCACGAATAATGCGAGAGATTGGGCCAAAGCGAACCTCCAGCATGGACTTACCAATCATCCATGATACGGCCACGGGGCTGAGCATTAGGGGCAGTAGAAATACGATGCGGAAAAACTTACGCGCACTAATCTGCGCGTTCAGCAAAAGCGCTAAACCAAATGCAATCACGTATTCCACGCTTACGGCGAGCACATAGTAGACCATGTTCGTCAATGCGTTCCAGTAGAAGCTGTCGTTCCACATCTGGACGAGATTGTCCCAGCCATTGGGCTGTGGACCTTTTGGCGATGCAAGATTCCAATCGGTGAAGGAAATATAAAGAGCAAAAAGAAGTGGAAAGACAACAAGACTTATTACAAAGAGCGCGGCTGGCAGCACAAAAAGTGTGCGCTTGCCTTTCTCTCCATTCACAATGACCTGTGCGGCGCAAAGGGCAGTTGCCCAAAGCATATAAGCGTATAGAATTGGTCGCCAGGTTTCAAAGCCGATGCTAGCGCGCCCAGATTGATAGATGGTCTGCTGTAGGGCTAGCATCACGCAAAATAATGCCGTGCCCCAGACCATCAACTTGCCAAGACGCTTTCGGCTGTCTGAAATGTTATCGGTAGTCACCGTATGTAGAAGGTCGCCATCTGTATTCATATTGAGTCTCTAGAAAGTTGAGATTTTGTTAAATTCACTCGGGCACTTAACTCTCAATGCTATTTATCTTTTAAAAAACAGGCCATGCTTTGGCACCGCCTGTTCAAACTTTATTACATCATAATCACATTCCAAGCGACGCTTTGTATACAGAAATCTGGCTGTCACGGCCAATCTGATCAGTGATCTTTTCCCATGCCGCTGCAATCGCATCTGCAGTTTCTTGCGCAGAGCCATATTGACCGGCATAACCCTTTGCTAATTCGTCTTCAGCCACAGAGTAGTACTGGAAAATACCGGGGATACGTGGTTCGATCGCCGCATTTGGATGGTTGTAGCTGTCTGCGTTAGAGCCAAGATAGTCCTCAACATATGCGCGGTCATAACCTGCCTCTTCCCACTCGTCATACTGGAAGTGCGAATTTCGGTAAGGTTGGAAACCTGATGGATAAGCAGAGGCCCAAAGCGAAAGGTCTTTACCGCCGAGATGGGCCGCAGCAGACCATGCCGCTTTCTTCTTCTTATCATCACCTTCGACTGTAGCCATAACGTACACACCCCAGCCGATATAAGCCATGTTTGGTGCTTCATTTCTGCTCTCTTCCCAAGCGCCGGCTTTTGCGTTGTAGACGCGTTCTGAAGCGGGATTAATTCCAAACCCTGCAACATCACCGACAACAGACGTATCAGAAGTCCTTGCGTTTGAGCCTACATCGCCCCACCACATTAGCATAGAACCGGTACCAGCAAGAAACTGTTGGAACGCCGTTGTGCCGGGGTCTGCGTTTATCTGGTCGGTGGGGTATGCGCCAGCATCAATCAAATCCATAACGTCTTGAATGGCTTGGACCCAAGCTGGATTGTTAACCATCGGCTTCATTGTATTCGGCTCAAACAGCCATGCTGGGCTATTAGGGTGCTTGGCATAGGCTGACGCGCGGTTTTCAAGAAAGTAAAAGCCAAAGCCACCCCAGCCTTTGAGTGGATCAAGATAGCCATGTGCTGGAAGTCCAGTAAGGGGGTCTTCTTTACCAATCAGGTCCTTTGAGACTTCGTTAATCTCTTGCCAGGTCGTGGGAACATCACGCCCAGTGATTGATCCCTCACCAAAGTAATCCTTGCGGTAGGCAAACGTATGGCAATCGCCATCAATCGAAACTCGGTATGTTTTTCCACCCCATGTACCAACCGGTGCTTTCAGGTAATCCACATAGTCATCCATGTCGATTTGTTCTTTGACCCACTCGGGCATTTCTGAAGCCATACCCTTGCCAAGAACATCCCCTTCGAAAGGTGCTCCCATTTCGATGATGTCAAAATCAGCTGTGCCCGTCGCGATTGATTGTTGAAGACGAGCATTATAATCAGCTTGCGCCAGATCGATCCAATTGATTTTCGCCCCTGTGTACGCCTCCCAAGGCTTCAAGAATCCGCGGAATAGGAAGTTGTGCAGATTTTGGTTGTTCAGGCCCATAAAGGTCAGCTCGACCCCTTCAAACTCACCTTCACTGACGTTACCTTTAGTTCCCCCAAGGCACATTTCACCAACTTTTTGCCAATCGCTGTCAGTGGGCGATCCCGCACCAACTCCTGGAATTTTCAGGATCTCAGCCCGAACATTACCATGCCCACCGGCCAATGCCGTTTTGGGTATCATTGCAGCGGCCCCAAGTGCCGCGGAGCCTTTTAGCATCTGACGCCGATTCATTTTTTGAGCGGCTTTAATGTAATTATAAAGGTCGACTTTCATGTGAATCCTCCCAAGAATTATCTTAATTTATTATAAGTAAGAAACGGACGAGCGCTAAATTTAAGTAGTTATTTAAGTACACTACGCACTAGCTGTCTCTTAAGTTAAGAAATTTATTATGATCCAAAATGATCTAAAGTCAACAAAAGTCAGAGGTTGGGCGTGGACAGGGTGAAATGGTTTGGTTAGCATCATATGCTGGGGAGGCGTCGCACAATGGCAAACGTTAAAATAAACGAAATTCGCAAATCCTATGGTGCCTTGGAAGTGATCCACGGGCTTAACATTGATATTGGGGATGGTGAGTTTGTGGCACTGGTCGGCCCGTCAGGCTGCGGTAAATCCACATTGCTAAGGATGATCGCCGGGTTGGAGCCCATTGATAGCGGCACCATCGCTATAGGAGAGCGCGTTGTGAATAATCTTCCCCCCTCTGAGCGTGACATTGCAATGGTTTTTCAGACCTATGCTTTATATCCGCATAAAACCGTGGCAGAAAATATGGGCTTTGCGCTTAAGGTCTCAAAAACCAGTAAAAATGAGATTGATCGCCGGGTAAAAGAAGCCGCTGAAATTCTCAGCCTGACTGAGTATCTAGATCGTAAGCCGCGCCATTTGTCCGGTGGCCAGCGCCAGCGTGTTGCCATGGGGCGCGCCATTGTTCGTGACCCTCTGGTGTTCTTGTTTGATGAGCCGCTCTCTAACCTTGACGCAAAATTGCGCATACAGATGCGCACTGAAATTAAAGAATTGCACCAACGCCTGAAAACCACAACGGTCTTTGTGACACACGATCAGATAGAAGCCATGACATTGGCAGACCGGATCGTAGTAATGCAGCGGGGTAATATCGAACAAATTGGCACCCCGCTTGAGCTTTATGATAACCCAGCTAACGAATTCGTCGCAACATTCATCGGTGCACCATCAATGAACCTGCTTGGTGGGACACTGTCGGATTGTCATGTGAAAATTGGTGATCAACTTTTTGCTGGGCCAGTTGGAACAGGTAATGTTAAGCTGGGTATCAGGCCAGAACATCTGATTTTGACTGAGGAAGGGGGCCTGCCCATGCAGATCAAAGTGGTTGAACCAACCGGGGCAGAAACGATGGTTTACTTGCATTATGAAGGTCAGGACGTCACAGCTGTCTTCCGAGGACGTCATACTTTTGAAAATGGTCAAACGATCCAGCTCAAACCTAACCAAGACCACATTCATGTGTTTGACACAGAGACTGGTGCGCGACTTTAAATGCAGAATGGTAGGAGGCCTGAATGCTTAATGGAATTGATCCAATTTTGAACGCTGACGTGCTGTACGCACTGCGCGCGATGGGACATGGGGATGACTTGATCATTGCTGATACTAATTTTCCATCCGACAGCGTCGCACGGGAAACTGTACTGGGCGAGGTGCTGCGGATAGACCGCAGCGCGGCTGAAGTTATTCGGGCTGTGCTCTCGCTTTACCCTATTGATACATTTGTTGACGATTCGGCGGCAAGAATGGAAGTGGTTGGTGAACCGGATAAGATCCTGCCTGTGATGAAAGAAGTTCAAGCCCAAGTAAGCGCAGTCAGCGGTCCTAAGTTGATTGGCATTGAACGTTTTGCCTTTTATAATCGTGCAAAGCAAGCCTATGCGGTGATCCAAACCGGTGAGCGACGTTTCTATGGCTGCTTCGCCTTTCGCAAAGGCGTTGTACCGCCGGATGAGGGCTAATCATGGGAAAGGTCGTCGTCCTTGGGGTCTTTGTCGCGGACACCGCTTATCGTGCCGCGCGGATGCCGAATATGGGAGAGACCATCATGGGAACCTCCTTTGCGCTAGGCCCCGGTGGAAAAGGCTCAAATCAGGCTGTTGCCTGTGCCCGTCTGGGGGCTGAAACCCATTTGATTTCAAAGTTAGGTCAAGATGATTTTGCTAAACTTGCGCTTGATACGTGGCAACAGGCCGGGGTTGTCGCCCACGTAGAGCAAGTCAGTGAAAGTTATACAGGGGCTGCACACATTTTCATTGAACACAGCACAGGTGATAACGCTATCATTGTTGCGCCGGGGGCTGCGGCATTGATTGATATTGCTGATATCGAGGCGCACGCCTCGTTGATCGCGGACGCAGATACTTTTGTCACTCAACTTGAACAACCAATGGCCGCCGCCATGCGGGGATTGGAAATTGCGCGGGCGGGCGGCGTGACCACAGTGCTCAACCCTGCGCCAGCTGCAGTCCTGCCGGATAACATGCTGGCCTTATGCGATTACATAACCCCAAACGAAACCGAGTGTGAAGCTTTAACCGGCATTGCGGTGCAGACATTGGCGCAAGCGAAACAAGCCTGTGAGGCTTTGCTGGATCTAGGCGTTGGAACTCCAATTATCACTATGGGCGATCAAGGAGCTTTTTTATATGGCCACGGGCTTGTTCCCGCTGTAGCGGCCGGTGCCGTGATTGAGACGACAGGCGCAGGAGACGCATTTAACGGTGGCTTTGCTGCAGCTTTAGCTGAAAAACGATCCCCGTTAGAGGCTGTACGCTATGGCTGTAATACGGCAGGCATTTCTGTGACGAAAGCTGGAACAGCCCCCTCAATGCCCAGTCGTGACATGGTGGAGGCGTTCATGAGACAGGTCAGCTAATTTTTTGCTGCAAATTTTAACCTGTCAAATTATTTAATGTACTCCTCTTACTCCAAGACTCGAAACTTCTGCTGAGAGATGATGCGAAATTTGTGTAAAAATTGACTTCGCAAATCTGTCCATTTTTTGGGAGTTTTTCGCAAGAAGTGTTATACGGCGTTAACGAACTGCTTTTGGGTTGGATAGAAGCGATTGTGCGTGACATGGGCATGCTCAATAAATTTGACTCAACAGAATAGTCCCAAATTGATTGATTTTGGGTGGGCAGTTAGTCAACTTTTCCAGCGGTATGCATATTTTTAATTCATTTCCATTGGAAACAGACTTCTTTATTAACAATTTTTGAATGGAATTCAGAGTGAACAACCGAAAGAAATTCAATGAATCCAAGCAATACAGTTTAA
>DLZA01000039.1 GCA_003447515.1 Paracoccaceae bacterium | reverse complement strand
AAAGTTGAGCTTCATGAAAGACAACCCATATTTTTCAACCGCATATCGGATAGTTTGGCAAAAATTTGTCACGGTAAATCTTGCTGGATTAGGTGTAGTAAATGAACAATATGACACTTTATGATAAAATTTGGGAAAGCCATTGCGTAAAACATTATGATGATGGGCAATCTCTTCTCTATGTGGATAGGCATCTCGTACAGGAGGTATCGAGTCCGCAGTCATTTGCCGGACTTGCAGAGAGAGGTCTCACTGTTCGGCGTCCTGATGCGAGTATATCCGTTGCCGATCATGCCGTGCCCACTCAATTTCGTGAGAATACACTTAAAGATAGCCTCTGCGCGCGTCAGGTCGCACGCCTTATCGAAAATGTTTTGCATCACAAGATTTCCTATATCGATATAGATGATATCCGTCATGGCATCGTCCATGTTATTGGGCCCGAACTTGGCTTTACTCTGCCCGGTTCAACATTAGTATGCGGGGATAGTCATACAAGCACACATGGCGCCTTTGGCTGTTTAGCATTTGGAATCGGGTCAAGTGAGTGTGAAACCGTACTAGCCAGTCAGGCGTTGCGTCAAACAAAACAAAAACAAATGCGCGTCATACTAACAGGAGAATTATCTGAAGGGGTATCCATCAAAGATATTATTTTGGCTTTAATTTCAAAAATTGGAACAGCAGGGGGGCAAGGCTTTGCGATTGAATATACAGGCCCCGCCATCGCCACATTATCCATGGAAGCCCGCATGACGCTTTGCAATATGTCGATCGAAGCTGGAAGCCGCATTGGTATCATTGCTCCGGATGACATCACTTATTCTTATCTAAAAAACAAACCTCTCGCGCCCAAAGGCGAGATGTGGACAGAAGCTCTGGCTCATTGGAAAACACTTAAAACGGACGACCATGCTGTATTTAAAAGAGAGGTCACGCTAAATATGTCCGAGATAGCCCCACATGTTTCTTGGGGTACGACCCCCGCTGATTCCAGCCCTATCACAGGGAATATACCAAATCTTGAAGCTGAGGCGAATCCGAAACGGCGTCGACAAGTCGCTAAAAGCTTAAACTATATGGGCCTTACAGGCGGCGTCCCGCTTGATGGCATAAAATTAGATAAAGTTTTTATTGGATCTTGCACCAATAGCCGTCTTGAAGATCTGCGGCGTGGTGCAAAAATCGTAAAAGGTAGAAGCGTTGCGAAAGACGTGACAGCCATGGTTGTGCCAGGATCTGCGATGGTACGCGCCCTTGCGGAAGCTGAAGGTCTTGACAAGATCTTCATTGAAGCAGGGTTTGAATGGCGCCAAGCAGGGTGCTCTATGTGCGTCGCAATGAATGATGATCGACTGCTGCCTGGAGAGCGCTGCGCTTCGACGTCCAACCGAAATTTTGAAGGCCGGCAAGGACAAGGTGGCCGCACGCATTTAATGAGTCCAGAAATGGCCGCAGCGGCAGCCATTACAGGCCATATTACCGATGTGCGAAAATTGATGGTTGGTTCATATGCGTAAATTAACGACCATCGAAAGCATCCCTGCTCCACTCAGTGAGGCTAACATAGATACGGATGCCATCCTTCCAGCACGGTTTTTACTTTTACTGGACAAAGTAGGCTTTGGTAAACACCTCTTTAGTGAACGTCGACGCGAGAAGGGTTTTGTTCTAAATACCCCCCCGTACAACACGGCGGAAATTTTAGTCGCAGGGGGGCGTTTTGGTATCGGCTCCAGCCGCGAACATGCGGTCTGGGCGCTCTCAGATTTTGGGTTTCGTTGTATTATCGCGCCAAGCTTTGGGGATATATTTTTTGCAAATTGTACGAAGAACGGCATTTTACCTATATGCCTTCCGGCAGATAAACACCAAAGAGTTATGGACGCAGCCGTGAAGAAGGAAACTATAAAAGTTGATTTAAAGGCGCAACACATTTCGTTTGGAGACAGTAGAATGTCTTTTGATGTGAACCCCTATCATAAAAAATCTCTACTATTAGGACTCGACGAAATCGGCGGCATTCTTAAAAATGATGTTGATGATATTGGGGCCTTTGAAACCAAGCAACGCGGGGCCCAACCGTGGCTTTACTTATCTAAAGAACAGCTTTCTATTTTCAGCAAAACTAAAAAGAGACTTTAATGACCACACCTAACTTACGCTTAGTTTTAGATTCTGGCACCTTCGTCTGTGCTCCAGGTATTCAAGATATGATTACTGCTTTGGTCTGTAATAAAGTCGGTTTTGATTTCATCTATTCACCAGGATATTGGAGCACGGCCTCTGCTCATGGCTTACCCGATGCCGGAATTGCCAGCTATACGCAAATGCTTGAACGCCTCGAAACGCTGTCAAAAATTTCAAATGCAGGAATTATTGCTGATGCTGATACGGGCTATGGTGGACTTTTAAATGTACATCATACCGTGCGAGGCTTTGAAGCAGCAGGCGCTGTTGGCATTCAAATCGAAGATCAAGAATTCCCAAAAAAATGCGGCCACAC
>DLZA01000183.1:10927-15770 GCA_003447515.1 Paracoccaceae bacterium | reverse complement strand
CATCCATGATGCGCTTGTACTGTACCGGAACAAGCATCGTGTGGGTTATTTTTTCACGCTGCACAATTCGCAGATACGCGCGCGCATCAAATTTTGGCATCAAATGTATGGTTGATCCACCAAACAAAGTTGGCACGAAAGACACGATAGTTGTGTTCGAATACAGCGGCGTCGAAATCAGCGTTCGCGCAAAATCATCATACCCGTTTGGCGACACCCGCTCCATCTGTACGGCCCGCATCAAATGGCTTTGCACTATTCCCTTCGGTATTCCTGTGGTACCCGATGAATAGATCAGGTTGAACGGGTCATCCATCTTGATTGGGACCATAGGATCCGTGATTGCAGAACCTGCTAAAGCTTTTTCATAATCCTCAAATTCTTGGTTTACAAAATCGATTGCAAAGCACTTGATCTCAAGGTCGAATATAAAATCTTGTACCAAATCCAGATATTGCGCAGCTACAAAAATCACCGGCGCTCCACAATCAGCTAACATTTTCCGTAAAGCATCGGATGAGGCCATTGAGGAAAGTGGTGTGACACAAGCCCCTGCCCGCAAAATCCCCATAAATAACTCACTGTAAGGAATTGAATTTAATGATATAATTGCTACATTATCTGCTTTACAAACTCCTATACTAAGCAACAAATTCGCAACGCGATTTATGCGTTCATTGAACGCTCCCCATGTTATGCTGTTATGGCCACAAACCAGTGCTAGCCGATCAGGATGCTGTGCCGCATTAGATCGAATACGATCAACAATCGTCTCAGTTGGAGGTATTTCAGAGCTGGGAGGCTTGATTTCAATCATGGTGAATAAAAAAAAATGTGGCCAATGCGTTTAGTCCTCGAAAGATAGAATTCGGAGAGCGCGCATTATGCCGCTCTGATACATACTGTGGCTTATGCTGATAATGAAGTGTCACCGTTAAACGATAGATAATTAAGATTTTAGGTGTCAAACAACTTTACAAGTTCCGCTAGGTAACTTTTTTTGATACTGATTTTTAGTGCACTTTTCTTCAGGACCAGCGTGAACAAAACACCCTGCTCTAAGAAAAGCCGGAACAACAACTGGTTCGCTGCGATATCTTATCTTCTGTCACAAATGGTAAACCTTTCTCCTCTCGACGTGCTAATTTCTTCACGTTAAGCTGTTTTGCATTCGCGGACCAACCATATTGGCTCAAGTTTGATGCATGCTCTGGATCAGTGATCCTAACAAATGGAATGAGTTCAAATGGCCAAACATCCAAAAGATCTACCACAAATTCAGTCTTTGCTTAATACGCAGTCAATTGTTGATGTTTCTGATCGGTTCAGCATAGCCGAGACAACAATGGCTCTGCGTAAAATCATTGGCTCACTTCGTGAAGACCTTTTGGCAAAAAGAATAAGCGATCTCCCAAATTTTTTGAGCCCCGACTTCGCAACAGTTGTGGCGGACAAAATTCAGGCAACCCGTTCACCATCCCTTGTGCCGGTCGTCAATGCAACTGGAATTATCATACACACAAACTTAGGCCGTGCTCGATTGGCACCACAAGCAATCCAAGCGATGCAAAAGGCCGGGCTCAACCCGTCAAATCTCGAACTTGATTTGGCAACCGGGAGGCGTGGTTCTCGCCATGAACATGTGGAGCACTTAATCCAAGAATTGACCGGCGCCGAAGCCGCCGTTGTCGTCAACAATTGCTCAGCCGCCGTTCTTCTCAGCCTTATGGCAACGGCAAAGGGCCGCAGTGTAGTCGCATCACGTGGCGAGTTGATTGAAATCGGTGGATCATTTCGCTTGCCTGATGTTGTTGAACAAAGCGGCGCTAAACTTCGTGAAATTGGGACAACCAACAAAACAAGGCTCAGCGACTATGAAAATGCCATCGATGACAATACGTCCGTCTTGTTGAAAAGTCACACAAGCAATTTTCAGATCGTTGGTTTTACATCCTCCCCAAACCGGCGTGACCTTGCACAATTGGCAAAAGAAAAACAGGTCATCTTGATCGAAGACCTTGGCAGTGGCGTGCTCGTGGATCTGTCACCTTATGGAATGGACGAAGAGCCAATTGTTTCGAACATCTTAAAAGTCGGAGTCGACCTTGTAATGTTTTCTGGTGATAAGCTGCTCGGCGGACCGCAAGCAGGCATCATCGCCGGGCGCGCTGATATCGTCGCCCAATTAAAATCCCATCCATTAATGCGAGCTTTGCGGATTGATAAACTTTCACTGGCAGCTCTTGAAGCAACCCTGCAGCTATATCGCCCTCCTCATGATCCGTTAACAGATATACCAGTTCTTGCCATGCTGTCTGAACACATAACTGAAGTTGAACGCCGTGCTAAAGATCTGGAAACGAAGTTATTACAGATTGGGTGCAAAGGCATCGCGGTACAATCAAGCAAAGCTTTAGTAGGAGGCGGTTCTTTACCGCAAAAAGACCTACCAAGTTTTGCGGTAACAGCCCGCCTACAGGGCCTGTCAGCTAAAGACTTGGCCTCTTCATTAAGGGAAGCAGCGACACCTGTTATTGGGCGTATTGAAAAAGACCAAGTACTGCTCGACATGCGGACTGTACAAGATGGAGAAATATCTTTGATTGCCGAAGCAATGGCACAGATTTTAAAATAATGCAGACCGGCTGTATCGTTGTCATAGGCCATGTTGACCACGGGAAAACAGCCCTTGTGCATGCTTTAACAGGAATTAAAACGGACAACCTGCCTGAGGAAAAAAGCCGTGGCCTGTCTATTACTCCTGGCTTTGCGCATTACGCTTACTCGAATGGAGTGCTAGACTTCATAGACTCACCAGGTCATGAAGATTTTATTGAAGCAATGGTTTCAGGCGCAACTGGTGCGCGTTTTCTTTTGATCGTGATTTCTGCAACGGAGGGCATTAGCGCACAAACGCTGGAGCATCTCCAAATAGCTGATCTCCTTGGCATAAAAAATGGTGTGATAGCCGTTACAAAAACAGATTTGCTCACGCAAACTGAACAGGCGGAACAAACTACAAAAATTCAAGTTGAGTTAGCACCGACGGCCTTTAGGAGTTTCCCGCTCGTGTTGTGTTCTGCACTGACGGGACACGGGCTGGACAACTTACACACCGTTTTACAATCCCTTCTTTTGCTTCCAAAAGTCACACTTTCACCGCTCCATAACATCTTACCAGTGGATCGGGTCTTCTCACGAACTGGTAGCGGAACCATCGTCACTGGTACTCTGCTTGGCCAAAAAATATCAATACATGACGAAGCCGTCATGCTACCAGAGGGACGCCGCATCACACTGCGTAGTCTGCAAAGTCGAGGTGAAATACGCAATACTATAAACGGCGGCGAGCGCATGGCTGCAAACATTCGTGGTGTAACAAAAACAGATATAAAGCGTGGTGCAGTACTAGCCGTTGGAAACACGATTACGCCCTCACCTTGCTTTGATGTTTTCATAAAAATGCTTCCAACTTCCCGAAATTCGTTGAAACATATGGAGGAAATCCGCGTTTTGTTTGGCACCTCTAACCAAGTTGCAAAAGTTCGACTTTTCGGTGGCGGCGGAATTGCAAAAGCGCAATTTGGCTTTGCTCAGCTTCGGTTCCAAAAACCGGTAATTAGCTTTGCTGGGCAACGGGTCATCCTGCGGCGCCTATCCCCCGCACAAACAATCGCGGGTGCGATTATTCTTGATCCAAACGCAACGCCGGTGAAATCTAACGACGCGATTCGTTTAAAAGTATTAAAAGCAGCACAGACCGGTGACGCGAACCAGATTGCACTTGCCCTTACCCTATCCAAATGCCGTATTGCTAAAATTTCTGATGTAGCTCGCTTGGCACAGAGAACTGCGCGCTCCACGCGCGGAACGTTGAACAAAAGCTATATAAACCTCAACCCCGAACAAATAACCACGAAAATTAACGCTGATACCTGTAAGAAAAATATATTGGAGACGCTCACCTCTTTTCACAGTAAAAACCCACGTCGCGCATGGGCTTCGCGCAAAGTAATTCAAACCCCTTCCGTTTCACCAATCTTACTACAGCATGTCGAAGATGAATTGCTTGCCAGCGGTGAAATCCGCATCAAAGACACGATGATTGCACTAAGCACGCATGATGCATTTGCCTTGCTCAGCCAAATCGATCGGAAAAGATTAAACGAGATTGAAACAATATTTTCTATGGCAAATCTTAAGTCACCCCATAACATCCAGGCGCAATCTGCCGTCGATATCGATCTGATTGATTTATTAATCGACAAAGGTCGCTTGATTGTTTTGCAGAATATCTCTTTGAAACAAACATTAATCTTTCACGTTGATGGCCTGATCAAAGCAACGTCTGATCTTCGAGCAGCCTTCCCAGCATCCCAAGCATTTACAACAGGAGAGGCCCGTACAATTCTGAACACAACCCGCAAGGTCATCGTTCCTTTGCTAGAACATTTTGACAAAATTGGCATCACGGTCCGCACTGGAAACTTAAGGCAGATGGTTGCTATGAATTTGGTTTCTTCTCAGAGCCATAACTACTAGTGTTTGTCAAAGTGGGGATGACTGGAGTCTGGTGGCTTCCCTGGTCTTCAAAACCATGGACGCGCTCGAAAAGCGTGTGGTGGGTTCGATTCCCATCCATCTCCGCCGATACTCCTGATTAACCTTTTTAACCATATAAACAAGATTATTTAGGGTTAGCGTAGAACGGCTTTCCACGCAAACAGGCTTACCCATTTTTGATTTCATAGCTTCGGTTGAATGGATGCACAGGGCGATACACCAAAAACGATATCAGGGTTATATTTAATTTAGCCAGCTTTGAGAGTGCAGTACTTGAATC
>DLZA01000183.1:8294-10521 GCA_003447515.1 Paracoccaceae bacterium | reverse complement strand
AATGTCCAAACGATGTTTGATCAGATTGCTGGTTATCTCCATCACAATACCGCGTGCGCTTTTTAGTTTATAAAACTATCTCTCATCGGCACCGCTATCTAATTTTAAAACTCATGTCCATTAGCTCGTGAGTGACATGGCTTCAGATCATCTCTTCATGCTCAACGTGCAAATAAAAGATTTGTGATCACTGACAGTCTTGGAAAATCTTTCCTAGTGTTGTCGCGAACTCGTGTAAAATCCCATTTCGTTACAGTATTGTGAAAAGAATTTTTTAATCACCGAAACGATAAATTTTTAGTTTGTGATTTTGGCTAAAAGATATTTGCAGAGATGTCTTCCACACCTTAAAGAACACGAATTCAAAATATGACAATTGGTATTAATATGTTCTCCGAAGCAAAAAATAATGACCGTAATTCCCCGCAAACTTTTCCCAAAGAACCAAGGCAACGCCGCTCACTTCTACACGATGGCATCGTAATTAAAGGCGATTGGCAAAGTGACGGCACAGTAGAATTTGGCGGCAGAATTACAGGTGATTTGACGGTAGATGTCTTAGTGGTCACCGGCACCGGCAATGTGGATGGCAATGTGCGAGCGCGTTCTGTGACTATTGAAGGTTACTTGAATGGCACCATAGCTGCTGTAGAGGTAGTTTTGGGTTCGACCGCAGTGTTCAAAGGTGAGGTGGCCGCTGAAACAATCCGAATAGATTTTGGAGCCAAAGTAGAAGGTCATTTGCAAGCAAAATCTAATTTGGACACTTAAAACCCCCAAACAAAGAGATTACACCACTGATGCCAACTTCAACGATAGCCTTAAACCTATCCACGTACTTTATAGCCTTGAGGGTGCGACGACCTGTGGTGTTTACCCTGAGCCCCCGGCAGCTGGGGGTGGGTTCAACCTATCGCTAATTACCAACGTGGATACCGGAGCAATCAAATACTCCTCCTCCTCAAACTCCGGCAATCATATGTTCCTCAGTGTAAGGGCTGGACATTCTCTCACCATTCTTCAAACTCGGTTTTAACGACGCGGGAGAGTTGGTATGGACACCAAACAGCAACAATTTTCACTTATAGATATGATGGGTAATACCCATAATTTCCCTAACACTCAGCCCAGTCTCATTTGTTTTGTCAAAGAAGATTGCGACACCTGCAACACCGCTGCCCCAGTTTTAGAAGCGCTGCACAAAGCTTACTGCGGAAAAGTCAAAGTCTTACTAATCGCACAATCTGGCGAGGCAAACTCGAAATATGTTGTTCGTCACGCCTTAACGATGCCTACTCTTAACGATTGCTCATACAAAACTGCCTTTGATTGGGATATCGAAGCTGTTCCCTCCGTTTTTTGGATGGACGAAAATGGCACTCCAATATCCCAATTCGAAGGTTTCATTCGATCTGACTGGGAGGCTCTTACCAGAGATATAAGCGAATACACGGCGCTTCCTGCTGCCGTGATAGACTGGAATAAACTTCCTACTTGGCGACCTGGGTGCGGGTCTAATCATCTTGATCCAGGCATCTACGACAAATTGCGAGCAGACGCAGAGGGCAACCCTTTGCGAGCACGACGAATCGATATCGGCAATGATGATGATGTGGTCGAATTCATGTTTGATCAGGGTTTTTCTGACGGCCTCCCACTTGTTCCCCCCACGCCTGATCGCGTGATTCGCATGCTTTCTGGAACGCGCCGCTCCCCACAAGACGTAGTGGCAACTGTTCCCCCAAACATGGGAGAAGCAACAATTGAAAAAATAGCAATCAACGCGGTGATGGCTGGTTGTAAGCCAGAATATTTACCTGTTGTAATCGCAGCAGTAGAAGCCGTGTGTACCGATGAATTCAATATCCATGGCGTCACCGCAACAACTATGGGCGCCGCCCCAGTCATGGTTGTTAACGGCCCTATCCGCGAAAAAATTGGTATGAACATGAAACTTGGTGCTTTAGGCGCAGGCAATCGCGCAAATGCCACAATTGGTCGGGCTTTACGGCTGGTTGTACGCAATGTTGGAGGAGCCTCAACAGGTGGCGTCGAACGCTCAACTCTCGGCAATCCAATGAAGTTTACAATGTGTTTTGCCGAATTTGAAGAACGTTCACCTTGGCCAGCACTACATGTGGAACGCGGGTTTAAACCAGAGGAATCTGTTGTTACAATTTTTGCAATGACGGGTGGGCCAGTTCATATTGTTGATCAAACTTCGCGC
>DLZA01000183.1:0-7893 GCA_003447515.1 Paracoccaceae bacterium | reverse complement strand
GATGCACTGTTGGTGGTTTGTCCAGAACATATCGACACATTAATGCGCGAAGGTTATTATTCCAAAACCCAATTACGCGATCAAATATTGAAGGTCACAGCGAAACCCGCGGCAAATCAAAGCGTTGATGGAGCATTACGGGCTGACAAATCCTCAGTTGGCAGAAAAATACCGGAGGGTGCAAAATTTGCCAGCACCGATTACATCCATATTGTTGTGGCTGGATCAGACGCGGGGAAATTTTCCTCGGCATTTCACGGTTGGGTCACAGGAGCCACTGGATCCATATCCGTTTCCAAAAAGATCAATTTAGATTAAGTTGCAAAAGAAGGAGGTTCTAAATGACAGTAATTCTCGATCCCACAGATGAGCATTCACCAGTCGAACGACAAATTGCCAAAAGAAGTGGTGAACTGAAAGGCGTGATTGGGCTTTTAGATATAAGTAAGCCACGCGGAAATATCTTTTTAGACGAGCTCGAATCCCTAATAAATAAAGAAGTGCCAAACGTGTTGATGCGCCGCTTCTTAAAGCCAACATTCGCAAAACCCTGTCCGGACCCATTGCGCCGTGAAATTGGCGAGAGTTGTGACTATTTAATCGAGGCATTGGCTGACTGAGGATCTTGCACGACGTGCAGTATGCACGACAATTTCTGGTTTGAAACCCAGGGGATCCCATCCGTTGCAATCGCATCTAGTGAGTTTGGCGAGGCTGCCGAAGCTCAAAGAAGCGCCTTAGGTATGGGCGGAGCACGCTTCGTGCTGGTGCCCCACCCAATACAGGATGCAAATGACGATGAAATGCGTACTAAAGCCCGTAACGTGATTAATCATATCTTAAGTGCTCTGACGGATAACTAGGAGTTTTAATTTCAATCACGGTGCGGATGTCTGATACCGACAACTGCACCGTTTTTTTTAACGAACTTTATAATTTTATGCCATCCATTTCAGCAACGCCAACAAAGCTTCGGTTCCAAGTTGGGCTAATCAACACTTCATTTATACACACATGCGCTGGAGCTTCTGCAATATAACGCACCATTGCGCCAAGATCTTCGGCCTGTAACATTTTAGCAAGATCTTCGTCGGATGGCGGCTTGGGTCGCGACAACATGATCGGTGTTGCCACTTCACCCGGCATCAGAGCCGTACATCGAATTCCATTTTCACCTTCATCCTGATTAATCGAATGACTTAGCGCTACGACCGCATGTTTGGAGGCGTTATAGGCAGGTCCTGTCAGTTTTGACGGATGGCGTCCTGCCCAAGAAGAGGTCAGGATTAATGTACCTGAACCTTGTGTCCGCATCTTTGGTAAGACAGCCAGAACACCATTCATTACGCCATTCAAATTGATATCGACGACCTTAGCAAAATCCCTTGCAGTAATCGCATTAACGGCACGATTAGGAACATTTATGCCAGCGTTAGCCATAAAAATATCGACCCGACCATGGCGTGTGATCACGGTATCAGTAATTGCCTGCGTTGCATCTGCATCAGCTACATCCAGCGGTGCTATTTCTGATTTTCCGCCCATAGCTTGAATCAGCGCCGCAACGCGTTCCAATTCATCAGCACGCCGTCCAGACAGGATGACATGAGCGCCACTTTCTGCCAGCGCTTTGGCCGAGGCTTCACCAATACCGCCTCCAGCGCCAGTAACCCAAGCAATTTTTCCATCTAGCGAAACCATAACACACTCCTATAGTTATAAAATAATTCAGAATATGAGGTCATAGAAAATTGTACTTGTCCATCGACCACGCCGCTACGTCGCGTCGTTCACTTTTTAGCTGACGCGCAGCACACGAGTTGAAACAGTATTATTAATGCCAAAAAGGGAACAGAACTATGAAGCTGAAAATGATATGCGATGGGCTAGATTTCCCAGAAGGCCCAATAGCCATGGCCGACGGTTCTATCATTCTAGTAGAAATTCGTCGTCAGACCCTGTCACGCGTTCATCCTGATGGAAAGATTGACGTGATAGCGAATCTAAGTGGAGGCCCGAATGGGGCAGCGGTTGGGCCCGATGGCATGATCTATGTCTGCAATAACGGCGGATTCATTTGGACCCAATCAGACGGAATCACCCGACCAATTGGTACGCCAGATGACTACGTAAGTGGGTGTATCCAGAGGGTTGACCCAAACACAGGCGAATTTGAAACGGTCTACGACAGCTGTGACGGGCAACCGTTACGTGGGCCAAACGATATAGTGTTTGACGCGCACGGCGCATTCTATTTCACTGACCTAGGTAAATCAAACACTGACTACGTACATCACGGCGCATTTTACTATGCAACAACCGATGGCAGTATGATCAAGCGAGTCCACGCACCCATGATTACTCCCAATGGCATAGGCCTTTCACCAGATGGCAGATCCGTGCACGTCGCAGAAACTCGAACTGGTCGCGTCTGGAGCTTTGACCTTATTTCTCCTGGAGAAATCACCTCCTTGCCGTTCGATATGCCTGGAAATTTGTTGACCACACTGCCTGATTATCAATTACTCGATAGTCTGGCGGTGCAAAAAAATGGCGACATCTGCGTCGCGACACTAATGCGCGGTGGGATCAGCATAGTGCCATCAAATGGTGGCAAGGTTAACTTTCACAAAATATCGAGAGATCCTTACATTACCAACATCTGTTTTGGTGGACCTGACATGCAAGATGCTTGGATCACAGCTTCTGGGACAGGTTGTTTATACCACACCCGTTGGCCCAACCCAGGTTTATCACTGAACTTCAACGGATAAACCATACAGTGCTATCAAATATTCCCCTCTCACGTGATCTGGTTCTAATTGGGGGCGGCCATGCCCATGCTTTAGTATTAAAAAAATGGCGTATGAAACCCCTGCCAGGAGTACGGCTGACGCTTATCAACCCGGGAGCAACCGCGCCTTACACCGGCATGCTACCAGGCTATATTGCCGGTCACTACGACCGCGAGGCTCTAGAGATTGATCTAATGAGCCTTACGCAGTTTTCTGACGCACGTTTAATCCTATCTCCAGCCACAGGGATCGACCATAAAGCACGCCTTATTCACGTGCAGGGACGTCCCCCAGTGGCATATGACATAGCCTCCATTGACGTCGGTATCACAGCACAAATGAGTATTTCTGGTTTTAGCGAAAATGCGATCGGCGCCAAACCGCTGCAAAACTATGCCCAAATGTGGCAGATCTTCCTCACAACAGTTATCTCTGGGGAAAAGACCCCAAACGTCACAGTTATAGGTGGCGGTGTGGCAGGATGTGAACTTGCGATGGCGATGGCGCATGCGTTGTTCGCGAAGGGATTTAGACCCACCATCTCAGTCATCGAGCAAGGTGAGCAAATCTCTGGTGTTGGCTTTCATGCCCGGCGAAAGCTCAAAGCGGCAATGGCAAGCCTTGAAGTAAACCTGATAACCAATGGAAAAATTGAAAAAATCACTAAAACGCACGTAATCTTGAAAGGAGGAATGCTGATCCCAACCGCCTTTTGTGTCGGCGCTGCCGGAGCCGTACCACACCCTTGGATCATACAAACTAACCTTCCTCAAAAAGACGGGTTTATCAAGGTTGATCAAGACCTGCGTGTGCAAGGCCACTCCAACCTTTTCGCCGTCGGTGATTGTGCTCATATGCCGTTTGCACCTCGCCCAAAAGCGGGTGTCTTTGCTGTACGTGGAGCACCAATTTTATATCACAACTTGCGTGCCGTTTTAACAAACACAAAATTAAAAAAATTCCGTCCACAAAGATCCTATCTCAAGCTGATTTCTTTGGGTAACAAATCAGCATTGGTCGAAAAATACGGAATCTCAGTAGCCTCACCGCTTCTCTGGCGGTGGAAAGACAATATAGATCGCAAATTCATCGCTCATTTGACAAATTTTTCGGCAATGCAAGGCGCGCGCCTTCCCGCGATTGTGGCCACTGGCGTTCGGGAGGAAAAATTAGAACAACCATTATGTGGAGGGTGCGGTGCTAAGGTCGCTGCGGCTGCCCTCAAAGCAAGCCTTATTTCATCAGAACCAGAAACACATCCCGAAGTCGTAAAAGGAACCGGCGATGACGCTGCCATCTTACGCCTCCCTAACGGCGGCTTCCAAGTTATAAGTACCGACCATCTCCGCGCATTTGTTGACGATCCAGTACAAATGACCCGAATAGCTGCCATTCACGCTCTAGGTGATATATGGGCTATGGCCGCAAAACCGCAAGTCGCATTAATCAGCCTAATCCTTCCCCGCATGTCGCAATCTCTTCAAGAACGTACCTTACTCGAAATCAACAAAACAGCTCGTACTGTCTTTTCGAACGCAGGTGCGTTGATCGTTGGCGGACATACGACTATGGGCGCAGAAATGACCATCGGATTTACTATTACTGGAGTACGCCAACAGAAACCGATCACGCTAACAGGCGCAAAGGATGGCGATGTTTTATTGTTAACGCGTCCGATTGGTTCTGGCGTTATTTTAGCGGCTCATATGGCAGGCAATGCACCTGCCCATAGCGTGGCAAATACCTTAGAAACCATGGAGCGGCCCCAAGGTAAAGCAGCGTTTATTCTCTCTCATGCACATGCAATGACAGACGTGACGGGTTTTGGTCTAGCCGGGCACTTGCAAGAAATGTGCACAGCTTCTGGTTTACAGGCTGAAATTTGGCGAAGTAAAATTCCTCTTTACCCACACGCTCGCCTATTGTCAGATCGTGGAGTGCAGTCTTCACTTTTGCGAGCAAATATCGACAATGCACCAATTTTAGGAACCATTGATCCTTTGCTCCATGACCCCCAAACGGCGGGTGGGTTGCTTGCTGCGCTCACTCCTGACGCAGCCTCTGCCGCCCTTTCTGCTCTCGCAAGTCAAGGCAGTAAAGGATGGGTCATCGGACAGCTATCAAAGGGAAATGGTGCTATCCAAGTAAATGAATAAAGACTACCTCAAAGTCAGCATAAATTAGGACACGACGTTTTGATGAGTTGGTTTCACTTACTGGGCAGAACAGAAAAGTTGTATTTTATTTTGTCCAATTGGCCGAGCCTTTGAACTCAAGCTCAAGAATAAACGAGATCATGATACGGCGAAAAGTAGGGCAAAGTTCTTATATTAATCCAACACAGGTGACCCCTTAGAGAGGTTCCCTGGTAGCCCGACGTTGTGACCAATTCATGCATTACTTTGTCACAACGTTTGCGTGCAAATTAGAAGCCATCAGTAGAATTTCACTTTCCTCGGAAATACACTGTTAAGGTCGGACCTCAGGTAGCTTTGCATTACCTTAAAACCAAAATTGCATATGGAATAATGTGTTATTATGATTTTTTATGCATTTATTAGAATAATAAATTTTTCTCATGTTTGTAATGTCTCTAAACTGAATGCAGACCTTAAAGTATTGGAAAAGATACCTGATGCAACGAAACGAATTTCACATGAAATTTGGTAGTCAACATCCAATCGTGCTTCCCGTTATTCACGTTTTAAACCACGAGCAAGCAGCGCAGAACATTGACAAAGCAATAACCGGAGGCTGTCCTGGTGTATTTTTAATCAATCACGATTTTGAAAAAGAGAAATTAGTCCCGATTATTCGGAGCATTCGCGCAGTTTATCCAGATTATTGGATTGGAGTGAATTTTCTTGCAGTGACAGGTGAATTCGCCTTTCCAATTTTAGGCAATTTGCAATCAGAAGGCGTGCAAGTTGACGGTTATTGGGCGGATGACGCCTGCATTGATGAACGTCTAAAAAAGCACGATCAAGTAGATGCAAAACGTATTACGGCCGCTCGGAAAACTAGTGGCTGGAATGGGCTTTATATCGGCGGAACAGCTTTTAAAAAACAACGTGAAACGGATCCTAGCACTTATGGATACAGCGCCCAACTGGCTCGCGAACACATGGATATTGTTGTAACCTCCGGTATTGCTACAGGTTGTGCAGCAGATGTGAACAAAATCAAAATTTTTCGCGATAACTGCGGTGAAACCGCATTGGCACTGGCCTCTGGTATTACATCAGAAAACGCATTGGAATATGCAGCAGATGTTGATCTTTTCATGGTGGCAACAGGAATTAACTTTGATGGCGACTTTTACAACATCGACCCCGCCCGATTACAAAAACTTATGACCACACTTCATAGCTAAGGAGCGGAAATTTTGAAAATTAATAAAGGTCCAAGAGACGATCGCTGGTATTTTTCGATAATGGCCCCCAACACAAAAGGTGATAAATTTGCATGGTTGGACCCAACATCAATTTATATCAACGGCGATGCTTTTCACGATCTGCTTGACGATCTCTGCCTCGAAATTGATCCGGATGAAATTGATGTAGTCGCAGGGTTGGATGCAATGGGATTTGTTTTGGCTGCAGGTATCGCGACGCGTATAGGCTGTGGGTTTCTTCCCATCCGCAAAGCGGGTAAACTTTGTGTCGACACAGACAGTGCGGTAATGACTAATTACTCCGGTCAAACTCAAAGCATGGAAATGCGTCTACCCGCCTATGCGCCTGGGACAAGGGTTTTGTTGGTAGACCAGTGGGTTGAAACTGGCGGTACAATGCACGGAGCGGTTCAGCTTGTGGAGCAGCAGGGTGGAACTGTTGCAGGCATGGTTGCTGTTGTAATGGAGGACAATGAAAATACCGCTGAGTACCGCAAGAAGTATAAATGCGTGACCGCAATTCAACCAAATACCAAGTGGCAAAATCAAGCGAACGCCCAGTACCTTGAAAGCTTCAAGACTTACAAGCCTGAAATGGCATTTCCAAAGTAACCTTCAGGAAATTTCAAATCGCGGCTAACTAATCTTTCTACCAATCAGATTTCGTCATGGATCGTTAGCAGGCTACACGCTTTTGTGAATTTAAAAAGCATATGGTGTTTCAATTGTCATATTGCTCTCTTATGCTCACACGATGAGAATTCCAAATCTTCCCACCGATCTGCTGCGCACATTTGTTACTGTCGTTGAGGTGGAAGGTTTTACGCGTGCGGCTGACATATTGGGGCGGACCCAACCCGCGATAACATTGCAAGTTCAGCGTTTGGAGCGAATCGTAGGGCACAAACTCATTGTACGTGTCGGTAAAGAGGTTTCATTGACCGAACATGGCGAGTCCCTAGCAGTTTATGCACGCCAAATATTGCGCTTAAATGATCTCGCGATTGCACATTTTGAACCCCCGACAAAAGGCACACTACTTCGCGTTGGTTTACCGGTGGATTATGCTGTGGATCTCCTGCAAACCAGGCTGACTAAAGTAATTAAACAAAACCCCTCGCTCAACATTGAAGTTCGATGTGATCTATCCAAAAACTTGTTGGCACTGTTGCAAAAAAATGAAATCGATGTTGCAGTCGCACTGTTTGAGGGCGACGATCAACAGTTTTTGTTCCAGCACTGGCAAGAAGAACCAACTTGGGTAGGTTCAACTGATTTCAATTTGGAAAAAAACACAATAATTCCCCTCGTTGTTCATCCGCACGGATGTGTGTATCGAGACCGAATGACGACGGCTTTGAAATTAGCCTCTGTGCAGTGGCAGTTTGCGTTTTCAAGCCCAGGCATTGGTGCATTGCAAAAGGCAGTTCGCGATGGATTGGGCGTCTCTTGTTTAACCGAACCAACACTCAAGCAAGGTATCCGAAGCTTAACAATCTCTGACGGGCTTCCACCGTTAGAACCCCTACATATCGGCTTATTCGCGCGCCAAGCCCAAATTGGCCCTGAAGGGTACAAGATCATTGACCAAATAGAACAAACATTTCTCAAGAAATCCATTCAGCGGCTCACGCAGCATTAAAAATTCTTATGGTGCTATATAAACCATAAATTTCCATTCATGATTTTCTTCCAATAGCATCA
>DLZA01000275.1 GCA_003447515.1 Paracoccaceae bacterium | reverse complement strand
CAATTGTTTTGCTGTCACGGTGTTTGGTACGTCTAAACCATAACCATTTTCTGGATCAGCCCCACCTTGTGTAGCTATATCCCAATCCAGCAGGGGGCCAGACCAATCATCCAATACAAAACCCGTATCTTGTACAATTATACTTTTCATTAGTTTTTCCTCTAATCAAGGCTCTCTTTATGACGCTATCCGTCCCGAATAATTCTAATATGGAAAGTTCATAAGTTCTAAATTGCGCTGGGCCGCCCATTTAAGGACTTTCTAACGGTATGATTACTCTGCCGCCACTTGTTCGGCAGGATAGAGCGCTGCTTTAAACGGCTTCAATCCTAGACGGCGATAGGTTTGTAAGAAGGTCTCACCTTCATCCAAACGAATATCTAAATATGCATTGATCAAACGCTCAATCGCGGGCACAATTTCGTCATAAGAAAAGCCAGGACCAGCGCGTTCACCGATAACCGCAGTTTCTGTGCCATCACCGCCCAACGTAATTTGATAATTTTCAATTCCCGCTCGGTCCAAGCCGAGGATCCCTATATGGCCAACGTGATGATGGCCACACGCATTAATGCAGCCCGAGATTTTAACCTTCAGGGCACCGATATTATGCTCTAGCTTCAGTTCATCAAAGCGTGTCGCAATCTGTTGGGCTATAGGAATGGAACGTGCCGTTGCTAGCGCACAGTAATCCATACCAGGACAGGCTATAATATCAGAAATCAGCCCGATGTTTGCAGTTGCCAAACCCGCGTTGCGGAGCCGTGTATAGATGGCGGGTAAGTGTGATTTGTGCACATGGGGCAGGATCACGTTCTGCTCGTGGGAAATTCTGAGTTCATTGTGTGCAAATTCCTCGGCAATTGTCGCCATTACCCGCATCTGATCTGCCGTGGCATCACCGGGTGTTTGCCCATGGGCTTTAATGGAGATCGTGACTATTGAATAATCTGTGTTCTTATGGGTGGACAGATTGGTATCCACCCACGAATGAAACGATGCGTCCTCTTTTAAGGCAGCAAAAAACGCATGAAGTGACGCTTTAATAAATTTAGGGGCAGCGAACGCCTTCTCAATTTGGTTAAACAGCTTCTGATCATTACCACCAAAAGCCTTCCGTTGTATCAAGAAGCGCTCCTCAACCAAATCGCGAATAGTCTCAATCCCATTTTCATGCACGGTGATCTTAATTCGCGCTTTGTACTTGTTATCGCGCCGCCCAAGCTGGTTATAGACCTGTAAAATGCTCTCCACATACGGTAGCAAATCCTCTTCGGGTAGGAATGTGCGCAAAACTTTACCAATCATTGGTGTTCGGCCTAAACCACCGCCAACGACCACCTCGTAGCCTGCATCGCCATCCACATTGCGGGTCATACGCAAACCAATGTCGTGCGCTTTAGTCACTGCGCGATCTGTCTCAGATCCTGTCACCGCGATTTTAAACTTCCGACCCAAGAACGCAAACTCGGGATGATCTGTTGACCACTGACGCAGAAATTCCGCCGTGGGACGCGGGTCGGCGATCTCATCGCCTGCCGCCCCAGCAAAATGATCCGCTGTCACGTTGCGCACACAGTTGCCGGATGTCTGGATAGCGTGCATTTCTACTTCAGCTAATGCGTCCAAAATATCAGGCACATCGCGCAGCTTTGGCCAATTGAACTGAATATTCTGCCGCGTGGTAAAATGGCCGTAACCTTTGTCAAATTGCTCCGCAATCAACGCCAACTGCCGCATTTGCTCACCATTCAAAGTCCCATATGGAATTGCCACGCGCAGCATGTAGGCGTGTAATTGTAGATACAGACCGTTCATTAGGCGCAGCGGCTTGAATTCATCTTCGGTCAAGCTGCCATCAATGCGTCGCTCCACTTGTGCACGGAATTGCTTGTTTCGCTCCTTGATAAATGCGTGATCAAATCCTGAATAACTATACATTATTGCAACTTTGCTTGTTTGCCGTGGTGGTAATTGCTTGGTCCCATGGCCCTAAAATATTCACGGAAGTGCGTTGGTCGTGGTTTGAGGTCTTCGTCGATTTCAGCATCTGCTAAATACATGCCAATCAGGTGCTTTGCCTGATTTTGCGCTAATCGCAACGTTTGACGAGCTAGCTCTTCAGTGTTGAGAAACAATGCATTCTCAAAATCGAGAACCCAGTTGCCACATTTATCCCAGTAAATCACATCACCGCTTAGCAAGTCATTTGCGGTTAAAACTTTGGGTGTGAATTTTTTTGACATTATGAATATTCCATCTATGCGATATTTAAATCTATCATTGCTTTAGTAGCACCCCTTGGGGCTAGGCCAACCAGCAGAACTACAGGGCCGTCCACACTCGATGTTGCTAGAACCTCTGGCAGATCCATAAGCGTCGCCTGCAAAATTCGTTGATTAAGGCGTGAAGCATTTTCCACGATCGTCACGGGCATATTGCTAGCTGCGCCATGCATTAGCAGACGTCCGCGGAAAAAAGCTGCCGCCTTCTTACCCATGTAGACTGCCGCCACTGCACCTGGCTGAGCTAA
>DLZA01000344.1 GCA_003447515.1 Paracoccaceae bacterium | reverse complement strand
GTGACAAAAGGGGATGATTACAAAATATCTAACGACTTCATTGCCCTGTTTACACGCCTGTTTATGATAAACAATCCGCAATATATTGGGTTTTTTGAAACGAAACAAATGAAAAGATTAGCCCACGAACCCGCGCTGTTTCGCACAGCGGCCTTGGGTGATTTGTTTGATGAAGAAAAGTCAACGTGAAGAAAGAGTTCTGTCCCATGACCTTTGAATTACGCGATTACCAAAGAGAAGCCGTCGATGGCTTGTACAATTATTGGGCAAGCAAAGCTGGCGATAATCCATTGATCGTGGCCCCCACTGGATCGGGCAAGACGGCCATTATAGCGCAGATCGTAAAGGACGCTATGACATTTTCTGGCACACGGGTAATGATTGTAACGCATGTAAAAGAGTTGCTGGAACAAGGGGCCAATGGCCTGTTGAAAATGTATCCAGAGGCTGATTTTGGCGTTTACAGTGCAGGGCTAAAACAGAAGGTGTTGGACAGGCCGATTACCTTCGCAGGCATCCAGTCGGTCTGGGAACGCGCCTATGACATCGTTCCTGCGCCAGACCTGATCTTGATCGATGAGGCACATATGCTGCCCAAGAACACTGAGACACGATACAACAGATTTATTGCCGATCTGAAGGTGTGCAATCCTGCCATTAAAGTGGTGGGGCTGACAGCGACGCCCTACAGATTGGACACAGGATATTTGCACAAAGGCAAGGGCGCTATCTTTGACGGTATCGCTTATGACATTCCAATCGATATGTTGATGGAGCAAGGCTACCTGTCGCCTGTGATATCGAAGGGTGGTCTGAACCAAATTGATCTGACCAATGTAAAGAAGCGGGGCGGTGAGTTTATTGAGAGCGACCTTGCCACTGCTGCGTCTGATCCCGAACTGGTGCGGAAGACTGTTGAAGAAATTGTGGAACTGAGCGAGGATCGCAAAAGTTGGCTGGTGTTTAGCAGCGGCGTAAATCACGCCTACATGCTGAAGGATGAATTTGAGGCGCACGACATTGATGTCGGCGTGGTGACAGGCTCAGACAGCAGCGCCGTGCGAGAGCAAACGATTGCAGACTTTAAGAGCGGTGAGCTTAAATGCCTGATAAATGTAAACGTCTTAACGACTGGATTTGATCACCCTGCCGTAGACGTTGTTGCGTTGGTCAGGGCCACAGCATCTGCTGGGTTGTATGTCCAAATGGTTGGGAGGGGTACGAGAGTAGCCGAAGGCAAGACTGATGCCCTCGTCCTTGATTTCGGCTCAAATGTACAGCGTTTGGGTTTCATAGATAGGGTAAAACCCAAAGATAAATCCGCAGGGGTGGGTGAAGGTAAAGCACCCGTCAAGCAGTGCGAGGCTTGCCAAACAATGTGCTTTGCGGCGGTACTCCAATGCCACGTCTGCGGCCATGAGTTTCCACCCCCAACATTAAATCACAACTCCAGCAGTTATGATGGTGCCATGCTGTCGGGCCAAGTGAAGGCCGAATGGGTGGACGTGGACAGCGTCCTTTATCATCGGCACCGCAAAGAGGGCAAACCTGATTCAATTAAGGTGACGTATTACGCTGGGTTGCGATCTGTAAACGAATGGCTCTGCCCAGATCATGGTGGCTATGCGGCCAGCAGATATCAGGCGCGGCGGTCACTGCTGGCGTCTGGGGCTAACACGACAGACGAGGCGATGGATGAATGTCATTTTTGGAACTGGCCCAGCCGCATCAAGATAAAACCAAGCACATACAATCCGAAATACTTTGAGGTTGTGCAGTTTGATTACACGAAAGTGGAGAGAAAATATGAGACGCAAGAAGGCCCAATCGCTGATTGGGGTGTCGAAGACATACCGTTTTAAGCACTCTGAGCATTCGGAACAGGTGGGGTTTGTGAACTGGTTTCGGGCCAAATATCCACACACTTTGATTTTTGCTATCCCAAACGGTGAGAAGCGCACGATCAGCGTGGCAACACGGCTGAAGGCAGAGGGGGTCACACGGGGGATACCCGATCTTTATATCCCCTCCTGCAATTTGTGGGTGGAAATGAAGAGGGCAACGGGTGGCAGACTTTCCCCCGATCAGAAAAAAGTAATCGAATATCTGAGATCAGTGGGCCACACTGTAATCGTTGGAAAGGGCGCAGGCGATGCGTCGAAGCAAGTGCTGGAGTTTTTGAAAAAATGAAAGCTCACCAAAAAGTAGTTAGAGATCGTGTTGCGGAAACAAAATCTGGTGATTTGTTTGGTAATTGGTGGAATGATGTTGATACAGACATTTCAAAAGCTGTGGTGCGAGAGACAACACAAGCTACAGCAAAAAAAATTATTGAAGAATATGAATGGCTGGGCTGTTTGGCCGCTGTGAATTGGCATTATTATGGAATATTTTTTGACAATGTTTGCGGTGGCGTTGCTTGCTACGGCCAAGAATATATTGAGAATTTGGGCATTTGGGACAAATACGATTACACGGGAAAAATAATTCTTTTGAACCGTGGCGCTTGTGTGCATTGGGCGCATCCTCATTCTGCCAGTAAATTAATTAGGCAGTCCATGAGATTGCTGCCTAAAAAGTATGAAATAGTCACTTGTACAGTTGATGATTTGGCTGGAGAGATTGGAACAATTTATCAGGCTTGTGGGTTTGATTATGTCGGATCGATGAGGGATGCGAACCCTAACGTAAACAGCAGGAAGGGCGACAGATCAGCATGGTTAATCAATGGAAAATTATATGGCCCAAGAGCTATGCGCCAGCAATTCGGCACAACTAAAATTGACGTAATAAAAAAATCGCATCCGAATGTTGAGCATATAAAACAAAATAGCAAAGGCAGATATTTTGCATTTAGAGGCTCTAAAAAAACAAAAAAAGAAAACAGGAAAAGTATTGATCACTTGATAAAACCTTATCCAAAGAGGGGAGTAGAATGAAAAAACTAACACCAGCCCATGAGGCTGAACTGCGACATTTGAGAGGCCAAGTGGATCGTCTAGAGGGGGAGGCTTATCGCACAAGCCCAGTCCCAGATGCACAGAACGATCTTTGGCTGGCGCGACAGGAGCTTAAAAACTTTGTCAGTGGACTGAGACAAAACAATTATGAAATCTGAGGGAGAGAACAGATGACAGAAGCAAAGAAATGGCTAGAATTTGAAAGACTGCAAGCGAGAACGAAAGGCCCAAACGGCAAGCCTCTGCGACCACCGCTGCCGTGCGATAGGGGGGAAAAGCGGAGCCGCACAGACACTGGCGCGTTTACGCCGATCTTGAGGGTGTTGGAAAAGCATGGGCCAATGACGAGCCAAGACATTGCACGGCTGCTGAAGAAAAACTCTCACAATGTGTGTGGAACGATTCGCCACGCTGTTGACGCTGGCTTGGTTGTTAAAAAAGCTCACGTCCGATCAAGGAACGGGGGCAAAGGCCACATGAATTGCTGGCTGTACCATATCGCGGCATAGATTGATCGGGGGAAAGTCGCCCATTTTGGCTTCCCCCATATTAATTAAATATATTTAATTTGTATTCTGTTATTGCACCTCCGATCAGAATGCCTATATGTATTAGGTAAGATCAAAAACTCAAAAAATGGAGAGACCCAATGAGCATCGAAACCAAAAACCTTACAGATAACCAAAACAAAGCAATGACTGCCTTAATCAAAAGCTGCCTCGGCAACATGGGCGGTTCAACCCTTGCTGATTTAGAAGACGATCCGTTTACATGGGTTGATGCCTCTGATCTC
>DLZA01000225.1 GCA_003447515.1 Paracoccaceae bacterium | reverse complement strand
GTGCCGACGTCGCACAACCCCTTGGGCGAGAGTATTTGCCAAAAATCAGCGAGCAATACCAACATTATCGTGACACTTTGCCAAAATGCATCTCACGTGCATTTCGCTCAGATCATCTTTTATCCGCGTCACACTAAGTTCGAGTCGATGCAACGGCTCCAATTCTATCATGCAGTTTTATTGAATGGAGCCTCTTACAGCCATTCCTGTTTCCGGAACCATTTTCAATCTGTACATACAGATGATCCAAAAAGCATTTTTGATAATTGTAGCGCCTGAATTCAAAATGAACCAAATTTATCATCACGACCCACTAGCCTTGCATCATTTACTGCAAAAATTTACATCGGAACCCAAAACCAACGAGGCCGCATATGAAATACTCTGACTATTCGCACTGGACCGAGCGAGCGACTCAATGGATAGAAAAACATTTTGCTACTATACGTGAAAAACCCGTGCGAGCCCAAACAAACGTCGGTGACATAGCGGCACGCTTGCCTAAAACACCACCCGAACAGCCAGTCGATATGGAGACGATAATTTCCGATTTCGAAAAGATTGTTCCGGATGGCATTACTCATTGGCAACACCCAAGATTTTTTGCCTACTTCCAGTCAAACGCAGCACCTGCTTCAATGATCGCAGAACAATTGACAAACGCTATCGCATCCCAATGCATGCTCTGGCAGACATCACCGGCTGCAACGGAGATCGAGGAGGTGATCATTGACTGGTTCCGGCAGGCCATGGACCTTCCCAACGGGTTCAAAGGTGTTATCCAAGACAGTGCCTCCTCAGCAACGCTCTCAGCGGTTCTTTCAATGCGCGAACATGCAACATCATTCACAGGCAACGACACAGGCCTTTCCCAACACCCACGCCTGCGCATTTATTGTTCTTCGCAAGTACACTCCTCCGTCGACAAAGCCTGCTGGATTGCAGGAATCGGACAGGAAAACCTGATCAAGATACCGACAAACACTGAACATCAAATGGACGCTACTAAATTGCAAACTGCCATTACCACCGACCGAGCCGCGGGACATACCCCCGCGGGTATCGTTCTTTGCACGGGCGGCACGTCCATAGGTGCGTGTGACAACCTCCCGCCACTCCTCGAAATCGCACAAACCGAAAACCTTTATACTCATCTTGATGCCGCTTGGGCAGGCTCCGCAATGATCTGCCCCGAATTGCGCTATATCTGGAACGGCGCTAGCAACTGCGATAGCATAGTCTTCAACCCACACAAATGGCTCGGCGCTAACTTCGATTGCTCGATTCAATTTCTTAAAGATCCTAACGTTCAACGTCGCACCATGGGCCTTCGTCCATCTTATCTTGAAACACCACAAGCTTCAGAGATAACAAATTTTAATGAATGGACCGTGCCTCTGGGCCGTCGCTTCCGCGCATTAAAACTCTGGTTCCTTGTGCGCGCCTATGGCCTCGAGGGGCTGCGCAAACGCATGCGCAATCACATAAACTGGAGCGCTGAACTTGAGGCCAAAATCGGCGCACACCCTGACTTCACCCTCACTACAAAACGCAACTTATCGCTATTCACCTTTCAACATACGCCCCCCGGCGCAGACCCCAACAAGGCCTCAGCAGCACTGTTACAAAAAATCAACGACGATGGCCGGATATACCTCACGCAAACTTTACACGACGGCGCCTATGTGATCCGCTTTGTCGCGGGGCAGTTTGATTGTACGCGTAAAGACGTAATGATGGCGTACGACGTAATCACAGAACTAGCGATTGTGAACTAGTCAAAAAAATAATTGTTTAAAAGGCATTGATACAATGCGTAAAAATTTGAAAATCGCCTTTTTAAATTGTTTGGCTTCTGCTGCTAAAATTTTTAGAAGCCATGCGAGGCAAACTTAATCACTTATCCGTTACCGTTCATGACTTCGCCAATATCATCGACGCCAACTCAAAGAAGCGGTAAGGTAAACAAGTTAAAGGGGCACTCAATCCATTGATTACGATGTTTGCTATTGCCCCCAAAATGATAAACAAAAAATCGAAGGCTGCAAATGCTGGCTTTCCCGAAACTCGCTTGGTCAAAATGTAATCACATCGTTATATACTTGATCCACGAAACAGCACAGGCAGTGGCCAGTTATGGATGGGATAAAGCCTGTTTGGATTATCCTGGATTTATCAAACTGATGAAGAAATAGTTACTCCCGACTCAAGCCTCTTCCCTTTCACGTGCCAGCGGCATTCGCTTTTGAATGGTACATCTTCCAGCAATAATAAAAGTGCCAATTGGGAACGATCCAAAAACGACTTATGTGCCGCAAACGAGCATATATTATTTGACAATTAGATGTACGATTTAATCACACTGGCAGAGACTGCAAATGATCAACTTGCATTGGATAACTCATCTTGTATCGCGCACGATCGGCGCAAATCGAGGTCGTGCCGCCCGCGGGTCCCCGAAACTGTAAAAGCTTCAGCCCACAGGATAAACTCAAAAAAGCGAAAACACCAATGTCAGAACCCAGAGTACGCCGCGCAGGTGGCAGATCCGCCCGCCAGGCACTCCGCGCAGCCCCAATTGCAGCAGAAGAACGTTCCATTCGTGCAGGTATGGAAGGCGGTACGTACAAACCTCTCTCAGATGCAGAAATCCTGCGAATCCACAATGCTGCGCTAAATGCGCTAGAAAACATCGGTCTTGCAGATGCCCCACCGTCAGGAGTAAAAATTCTTACTGATGTAGGTGCAATCCT
>DLZA01000033.1 GCA_003447515.1 Paracoccaceae bacterium | reverse complement strand
ACCCAAACAAACCACTCTTTTTGTAAAAATACCTAAATTCAAATATCCAACCTTGCCGCCTCTGCGACAAAAGCATACCCGTGATCGAACATGATTAGAAGTATTATGGCAAAACACTCCAGTAACGGTACAGCCCCCAATCTTGGGCCAGCCACCGAACGGGACAACTGGCGTGGTTTAAAATGGATGATGCTCTCAGTTATCGCGTCTTCTGCTATGACAATAGCAGCCCGCATCGCGTCCGAAGAACTCGACAGCCGAATGGTCGTTCTTGGGCGCGGCGCACTAACGCTAATCACAATGCTAGCCCTTCTGGCTGTCTCAACAAAATTGCGCGGAAAACTTCAGTTTACTGACTTGCGCGGTCATCTGATCCGTGGATTCCTTATCGCAATTTCCACGCAAATGGGTTTTTACACCATCGCTACCATCCCGCTGGCCACCACCACAATTCTCTTCTTCACCGCCCCCATCTTTGCAACGATCCTTGCCATAATGGTGCACGGGGAAAAAATAGGCCCCCGTCGCATCAGCGCAATCGTTGGCGGATTTGCAGGCGTTCTCATAATCCTACGACCAGGCTTTGACGCACTGGAATTAGGCCTTGTTACTGCAATCGGCTCCTCACTGACCTTTGCCACCGCACTAACAATGTCGCGAAACCTTTCCAATGCAGACGGCCCAATCTCCACTTACTTCTCCTCGGTAGTGATTATGGTCATTGTCTCGATCCCCATCGCGGCACCTGCTATGACCATCCCGAGCTTGAACATCACATGGATTGCAATTTTGACACTTGTTATCACCTCTACCACACGAGGCATCAGCGATATTGAGGCCTACCGCCACGCAGATGCAGCGCTCCTAACACCCATCACTTATCTACGCATTGTCCTAATTGGTCTCGCTGCTTTTTTCTTCTTTGATGAAACTCCTGACACACCCACCTTGCTTGGCGCCACAGTCATCATCACCGCAACGCTCTATATTGCAAAACGCGAACGGACCCTAAAAAATTCAAAATAAATTTTCTTGTTCCAGATCGAAAATAAGCCTCTGCTGGCCCATTTACAAATGCTCTACAAAACGCAATGAGTACTCGTGTGCGCGAGCGTGGTGGAATCGGTAGACACGCCAGACTTAAAATCTGTTGTCCTTATGGACGTGGGGGTTCAAGTCCCCCCGCTCGCACCATATTACTTTTCTCCGCGAAACCATCAATTCGTCACCAATCTCACTTAGGAGAACGCTGAAACACAGCAAAAAAGATTACCAAATAAACTTTCAATGTTCCAAAAACATCTAACGCCCTCGCATCCGTGGATCGAGCGCATCGCGCAAGCCATCACCGATATAGTTCACTGACAGCACTGTAAGTGAAATAAGCAATCCTGGTAAAAATACTCTCTCAGGATAAAGGTCCATCCTCTGCACCGCATCAGCCAACAACTTACCCCAAGTCGGAAAATCTGATGGGAAACCAACCCCGAGAAACGACAGCGCACTTTCTGTAATGATCGCCACAGCTAACCCTAGCGTAGCAGACACCATGATTGGTGACAGCACATTTGGTAGCAAATGGCGCATAATAATATTACCGGGTTTTGTACCGATGGAGTGGGCCGCCAGTACGAATTCTCGTTCTTTCAACGCCAATACATCCGCTCTCACAATTCGAGCCGTCTGCATCCAACTAGTGATCCCAACCACACTAACAATCAAAATAAACATGCCAGTTTCAATACCAAATGTTTTGCTCAACTTTTCACGAAACAAAGTAACAGCTACCAGTAGGATCGGCAGCAATGGCAGGGACAACATCAGATCAGTAAACCGCATCAATATAAAATCGAGCCGTTTAAAAAAGCCCGACAACACCCCCACAGTGGTGCCTAGCAATAATGACAATATCATGGCTGCCCAACCTACTGCCATAGATGCGCGACCCCCTTCAATCATCTGGCTCAGCAAGTCACGGCCCAACTGATCCGTTCCAAGCGGATGATTCCAGGCTACCTTGGCTTCATCATCGAACAGCCCCCAAATGATCGGTCTCATATCTTTAGCTCGAATATCTAACTTGGTGGCCTCTACGGTCCAAATAGCGGGTCCGATCAAAACAAATAGCGTTATAAATAAAAGGAACCCGCCACCCATGACAGCACCTTTATGCTGTTTGAACTGGCGCCAAATATCTTGCATCTGGCTCGTAGGAGGTGCAACAGGCGCGATTTCGGGAAGAGAATTATTTGAGCTTGTATCAGTCATATCGGATCCTTGGGTCAAGCACACCGTAAAGGACATCAGCAATCAGGTTAAATAGAACAATCAGGATCGCAAAGATGAAAGTAAAAGTCATCACCGTTGGAATATCACTGGCGAACAGCGCGATCAGCAACTGATACCCCAGCCCATTTACGGCAAACACGTTTTCTGTAATGATCGCACCACCAAAGATTGCAGGAACTCCTAAGGCGATGACTGTAACCACAGGGATCATAGAGTTACGCAGCACGTGTACCATGATGACAACGCTCTCTTTCAAACCCTTAGCACGCGCTGTACGCACATAATCCTGCATGAGATTATCGAGCATGGCAGAACGCATATATCGACTGATCTGCGCCGTGGTTTGCAAGGCCAACACCATTACAGGCAGAACCATCTGTTTTAACTGCAACACGAAAGTATTCCAGTCCACTACATCCAGAACCGTGTTGTATTTCGATGGCAACCAACCTAGCTGCACAGCAAAAATCCAAATCAACAGCGGCCCTGTGAAAAACGGTGGAATAGAAAAGCCGATCATAGTTACAAAGGTACCCGTTTGATCGAAAACAGAGTAATGTCGATACGCCGAATAAATCCCGATCGGTAGTGCAATTGCCACACCAACGACATATGACATGCCCACAACCCAGAAAGTTTGTGGTAACGACTGTATCACCAAATCCATCACAGGCCCACGAGTTTGCCAAGAAATCACACGCAACTTGCCCTCTGAAAATGTGGCGTCAGGCAACCAACCCGCCCACCAAGTGTTGGCTGTCGCCCAGTCTACGAACACCAGTGGTTCAATCCAGAAGAATTGTACCAACCATTTCCAGTATTGAACATATACGGGCTGACCCAGACCCAGCGCCTCGCGCATCTTTTCCTTTACCTCGGGAGGCACGGTAAGTGGCACCTGAGCCATCGGATCACCTGGTGATAACTGCAGTAGCATGAAAATAGCCAGAGAGATAAACAAAAGTGTCGGGATCGACAGGAATAGCCGGCGGATAGTGAAAGTCAGCATTGACGTCTCAGTTCATTTTTAGTGGCGCTTAAAACTAAACAACCGCCCTGGACTTGATACGGGGCCCTGCGTATCCAACGCAGGGCCCCGACGTTCTAGTTAACAGCTTGAATGGCTTACTTGATGCGATGCCAATCTGCCGCATTCCACAACTCACTGTCGAAAACGTTCAAAACAACGCCGCCGAGGCTATTAGCGTGCGCGGAAACGCGACCACGATCCACTAGAGGAACAATTGTCATGCTTTCTTTGGTCAACATGTCATTCATCTTTTTGGCAATCTCACCGCGCTTGTTCAAGTCACCAGTTACGGCTAACTCATCGATGAGCTTGTCATATTCTGGATCACAGAAACGGTTAATGTTTTCACCTTGCCACTGACTAGATGGCTTTGGCTCGTTACCACACCGATACGCTGCAAGGTAAGCTTGCGGATCTGTTCCGTCGAACACGTTGGCGTACATTTCTACATCAGCGTAGAATTTTTGGAATGTGTCAGGAGAACCTGGGTCACCACCAAAAAACACAGACGCATCAAGATTGCGCAACTCTGTTTCCACACCGATTTCAGACCACCACTGCTTAATCAATGCTTGGAAATCCTGACGCACGGCGTTTGTCGACGTCTGGTATAAAAGGGATAATTTCATACCATCTTTTTCGCGAATGCCATCACCATCAGTGTCAGCCCAACCCGCTTCATCCAACAGCGCTTTCGCACCTTCGATATCCTGTGTCAGACACCCAGTATTGTCAGATGCATAGATCGCAGGAGCAGGAACCAGGTTGCATGTCGGACGACCTGCTGGACCGTAACCAACTTCAACCAAAATATCACGGTCAATAGCTTTGGACAGCGCTTCGCGAACACGAATATCGCTCAGGATTGGGTGTGGTTCAGCCACTGTCGCCCGCGTTTCCGCCGGCAAGTCTGATGATGGGTTGGTGAGGTTCATCTCGATACGCTCAACCAGCGCACCAAAAGCAGAGATTGCTTTACCTTTGCCACCTTCTTGCATCTTCGCAATCACATCTGGTGCCAATTGCAAATTCCAACCGTAATCAAATTCACCAGTTTCAAGAAC
>DLZA01000050.1 GCA_003447515.1 Paracoccaceae bacterium | reverse complement strand
CCAAAGCGCTCAAAGCCGCCAGTGAATCCGACGCAGTATTTCTTTTGTCACTCATTCCACTTTTGGTGGCAATAGCTGCTTGTTATCGTGTCCGAGCGGAAGTTCTCAGCAATTGAAGTTTTTTATATTTTCTGAAATCTCTAAAGCTTTAGCTTTTACCTCTAAGTCGTTGAAAGTAAGTTTTAAAAATTCCAGTAGAAACATTAAAGATGTGACTGGCATCAGTGTTAAAGGTAAAGCTAATTTGCGTATGGGATTTAAGCTAGGCATTAACTTTCGGCCGTTTCTCCAAAACATTTATAGATAGAATAGCTTCAGCGCTTAGATGATTTGCGCTGTCGATGTTCCCGTAAAAAAATTAAAACGCCTCCAATGATTATAAGAATTGACCCCGGGAAAAGATCCTGAATTGGCGCCTCTCCAAAGAATATCCAACCCAAAACGAACGCCATTGGAATTCCAAAGTAACTGAAAGGCGCAAGATTGCTTTGTTCAGCCATTCTGTAGGATAAAGTTAGAAGCAATACAGCAATTCCTCCGAACGCTCCCATGGTTACAATCCACGCAAAATCTGATGCAGATTGGATTAATGAGAAACCACCGAGGAAAAGTGCCAGTGTCACTGAACCAATTACTGCAACGCTGGTGGAGTACAAATTTACCAATGAGCTGGGTACCTCCTCGTCAATCAATCGTGCTGTTACGCCCGTGAGCGCGTAGAGTGCAGCAGCTCCAAGAGGTAGAAGAGATGCTAAAGTAAATGTTTCACGTCCTGGTCCTACGACCAACGCAACACCAACAAAACCAGTCAAAACTGCGCCCCAACGAATAAAGCCAACGTGTTCTCCTAGCAATAATACTGCAAAAGCTGTCATAAAAAGTCCGCTGGAATAGGAAATTGTCGTTGCACTTGCAAAAGCTATCAGGCTGAGGGAAAGATAAAACATCAACTGTGCTAAGGTTACAATCAATCCTCGCATGCAGATTAGTCGCCATTGGCGCACTCGCAGATGCCGGCCACTTTTATGCCATCTTGGTGACAACCAAAGCGCAACGAGACTTGGTAGAAGTCCAAAAATATTGCGATAAGCTGATAGTTCAGCTGCACTGTATTCAGAAGACAGCCGTTTGATGATGAGTCCCATGAGGTCAAAAAATATTAGCGAAATCAAACTTAAGATTACCGCCAAGGCAATAGGTCCCGTGGGGCTTTTCGTTATTTTAGTGCCGTCGCACATTTAAAAACCTTTTGAATATTTTGCTAGCACGCACGTCCATGGAATTGATCTCAAAATTTTAGCCATTTGATATTGTTTAATTGAAGGTTCTCAAGAAGTTGATGATTTCTTCACCCTGTAAATTCACATGTCCGGTCATTGCCGTTTGTGCAGTCTGTCCGTCTCCGTTTGCAATTGCCTCGATTACTGCAGCATGTTCGATCACGGAGCGAGCCATATAACCGGGCGCTTTTGTTAAGTGGTGGCGGTAAGGGAAAGTAATTGGTCGCGCAGACCGCAACTGATCTTTTAACAAATTATTGTGTGACCCAGCAATGATGCCGTTATGCAGGGCCATGTTCGCCACATTAAAGGCCTCGACAGTTTCTGCGCTAGCACAGGCATCGTTGGCATCTCGTAACACCGTTAGCTCATCGGGTATCATGCGCTGTGCAGCTAGACGGGCAGCAATACCTTCAAGTTCTGCTACGACCAAAAATGCGTCCAGAAGCGCTGCGGCTGTGGGTTTTGGAACAATAATTCCGCGACGGCCTAGATCTTTGATCAAGCCCATACTGGCTAATTGTCGAATAGCTTCACGGATCGGTGTGCGGGACACGCCGAATTCTTCCGCCAACCCACGTTCGTCCAGGCGCGTGCCTGGCGCACGCTGGCCTTCAATAATTTGGTGTTCAAGAGCGTTCGTGATTGCATCAGCCTTACGCGACGATGAAGCGTATGCATTGGATTTATCCATAGCGATTGGAGCCAGCAAACCAATCGTCGTGGCCCTCGGCTGTCCGTACAATGACAGATTTTTTGGTCATATATGCCTTTAAGGCATCCCAACCATTTTCCTTGCCGAACCCGCTGTCACGGACACCGCCCCATACAGAGCGTGGATCATTTCGGTGATGGTCATTAATCCAGACAACCCCACCACGAATACCCAGTGATAATCTGTGCGCCCGAGAAACGTCACGCGACCAAATCGAACAGCCCAGACCAAAGGTGCCGGCATTGGCTAGCACAAGTGCTTCAGATTCATCGTCGTATGGTGTGACAGAGATTACTGGACCGAACACCTCCTCAAGAAAGAGTTCCTGATCGGGGCGTACGTCTTTAAATATAGTAGGGCGTACAAAATATCCTTCATTAAAGCGAGAGGGCAAGCTTGCGGCTTTCTTACCAGCCACCTGCACCGCACCATCTTTTTTGGCCTGGGCTATCATGCGCATGCATTTATCTTTACTTTTCTGGGAAATCACGGGACCCATCTGAGTGCTTTGGTCCATTGGATCGCCAAGCGTAATCGCATCAGCGCGTGCCGCCATGCCAGTTATGAAGTGATCATAAATATCTCTGTGAACCACAAATCGTGCTCCGGAAACACAAGTTTGGCCTGACGCTACGAAGGCAGCAAACAAACCTCCTGCAATTGCTCCGTCCAAGTTTGCATCCTGACAGACAATAATGGGCGTCTTGCCTCCAAGCTCCATCGTAGTTCGCACCAGACGTTCTCCGGCAAGGGCCGCAACCTTGCGTCCTGTGCCTGTTCCACCAGTCAGATCAATGTAGTGAATGTCAGGGTGTGCACAAAGCGCAGCACCAGTATGTGGTCCACCGGTCACTACGTTAATCACGCCACTTGGCAGCCCTGCTTCGGTTGCTAATGCAGCCAATACTAACGGTGAGACAGGTGCAAGCTCCGAAGGTTTTACTACGCAAGTATTTCCAGCTGCTAACGCGGCTCCCATCTTTTTGACCAATATCAAAATTGGATGATTCCACGGCGTAAGAAGTGCAACAGGACCAAGCGATGAATATTGTGTCATGGTAACATAGCCACCCTTGACAACATTACTTTCTCCCTCAAGCCCCATCGCGATACCTGCGAAATATTCTATCCATTCAGGGATACGACCCATTTGGGCTTTCATCTCTTTCAATGCGCGGCCCGTAACGATGGTTTCTAAAATAGCAAGCTTTGGAATGTTTTCGCGGATTACATCCGCAAAACGACGTAGGTGGCGTGCACGATCAATGGGGTCGAGGGCGGACCAATCCCCAAAAGCTGATTGCGCGGCAGCAACAGCTGCATCCACATCTTCCGACGATCCGTCTGGCACTGTAGTAAAATGAGCCGCTGTGGCTGGATTCGTGACATTGATTACTGCGTCTGTTTGAGCGGCTCGAAACGCCCCACCATAATATAGCCCCTTGTTGGTGCCTGCGGCTGTAAAGACGTCGATAATATCTGACATGAATGAACTCCAATCTTGGTATACCTAGTTTA
>DLZA01000313.1:7401-7562 GCA_003447515.1 Paracoccaceae bacterium | reverse complement strand
TGCATCTCTATTCACGCATCAATTTCAAACTTAACCGTGCCGCTGCTCTTGCTAAGTGGCGTCAATTATTGAGCGCATAGATTTAGGCTGCTCGAGCAATCCGATGCTTGTTCTCATTAGTTTGACAGCTGCAAAATGAAACAACACGAAGACGACAATCT
>DLZA01000313.1:0-7072 GCA_003447515.1 Paracoccaceae bacterium | reverse complement strand
ATTTGGAATCTTTGAGAAAGTGGACAAGGATTTAGGTTTAGGACGAGGAACCACTTGGGATGCCTCTGGTTGGAAAGACTACTGTGATTTCGGGTTTGGCGACGTCTGATTTTCTTGTTTGTAAGAACCAGGTAATATTTGAAAATTGTAAAAAAGAAGTCTGTTTCCAATGGGGTCATTTTGCCTCCGGGATTCACAGGTGGTCTTAGTCTCTTTTTAGTCTCATTGAAAATCGTGTTTCGGCGGGGTCAGCGATGTTCACCTGTGTTTGGTCGGAATCGATTTTCCACACTTGAAACCACACCATCTCAATTTTCGATAACGCTCACTGATACCGGTTCAATCTACGAAGTATCAGCAAAAGTAGGCGTTCGCACCACACGCCGCTAACGACAGGTTCGAGCCCGACATAGCGATTGCCACAGTGTGTTCGAACGTTAGCAATGGGGCTGCAGATTGCTTCATCGACGTGGCTTTCAGTAAAAAACACGACTAGACTCAAATGGTGGTGAGCGGGAGTCTATGCATGTTATTGCTCTCAAAAACTATACGTCTCAAATTCGCTAAAAACCGAGCTCATGATGAACGTACTATCTTTGGGTTTTCACTCGAGAAGATAGCACAATCGCGACCAAAACCGAAACCGCGCCCAAGATGTTGGGTAATATTGCCAATGGCCAATAAGCTCCAATGGCTCCTAGTATCAAAAGAGGTAATGTGATAATTCCAAGTGGACCTTCCGCGTACCACTGGATTAAGGCGTTGGTTGCGTAAATCCCAAAAAGAGCGAAGAACCCGATCTGAAAAACCTCAATCAAGTCTCCTGAAATCAATGGCGTATAGGCGAATAGTAGTGGAACTATGTAGAGGCCTTTTGCAATTTTCCAGCTCTCAAAACCGGTCGCCATCGGACGTGACCCGGCAATCCCAGCTGCGGCAAATGCTGCAAGACAAACCGGTGGTGTCACATTGGAATCCTGGCTGAGCCAGAAGATGATCAAATGTGCTGTCAGTAAAAAAGAGGTCTGAGCCACTGGGTCAATCATTACGGGTCGTATCGTCACGGCGATCTCAAATGGTATGTTGCGGACTAACTCCCAGGCTTCTGCCTTGGTCATTCCAGTTGCTACCTGAGCAGCAAGAGGGTGATCGACGAGCACAAATAGTCCCGATTTGGAAGCGTCCGATATGCCTGCAACCAATTGTTCGACAATGAGACCGTCTGCCATTAATCCTGCCAAAGCAGGTGCGGTCAGGATCGCGAGGATGATATAGGCAGCGGTGACAGGTAACCCCATGCCTAAGACGAGAGAAGCCAGCGCGATAAGCGCAATCGCTAGCACCATAGAACCTTGAGACCATTGAGCGATCATCAGGGAAAAGCTGTTGCCTACGCCACTGGTTACGATCGCATTGTTCATGATCCCGATAGCGGTCAATAAAATCGCCGTCATGATAGCTGAACGGACGCCGCTGACAAGTGCCTCTGCAACCCGCGCAGGCCCCATTCTGACCGGCTGAAAAGTGCCTTCTTTGTTCAAGTGAGCGATCAAGCTGGTGACCCACGAAGTTAGGATCAGCGTCGCGATGGCCCAGCAAGCCGCGTAAGAAGGCGTTACTCCGGACATCAGGAGCCAAATCATAACAGTTAGAGGAATGATAAAAACCAAGCCACCTGAAATCATCTTGCCCCGATCTACAGTCAAATCAATTTCTGTTCCAGCGTCATGCTTGACAGCTTCGATTCTTACGATGCACGCAACCGAGAGGAAGTAGAGCATCGCAGGCACAACAGAAACGGCGACAATCGTGTTGTATGGAATAGAGGTATAGCTGGCCATCACAAACGCGCCTGCGCCCATGATCGGTGGCATCAACTGCCCGCCAGTGGATGCTGCAGCTTCGACGCCAGCGGCAAACTGGGGCCTGAAGCCGTTGGACTTCATCAGGGGGATCGTAATCACGCCAGTCGATGCAGTGTTGGCGATGGCGGAGCCAGAAATTGTGCCGGTCAGTGCGGAAGACAAAACAGCGACAAAAGCCGCTCCACCTTTTACGTGGCCAGCAACAATCTTGGAAATCTCAATGACGAAATTGCTGGCACCAGACACGACCAAGAAACCACCAAAGATCATGAAGAGGGTGATGTTAGTGACGGAGATACTCGCCAGAATACCAAACATCCCTTCGTCGTTATAAAGCGTTCGAAATAAGACATCATTCAGCGGCAAGCTTGCGGAGCGAAATACGCCCGGGAGCATGGTTCCCAAAAATAGGATGTAGCTAAGTGACAGGATGATCAAAATTGGAATAACCCATCCCGATACCCGTCGCGAAAGATCGATACAGGCAAAAATCAGTAAAAGACCAGCGGCCCAGTCAATCAAAGTGAATTGCCAGCCAAGCCCCGTGACCGCGAGGGAGCGTGCGTAGAGGCCGGATTCAGCCCAAGCAATCCATAGTGCCGCACCAGCGACCATTAATCCGTAGGTAATATCCATCGCCCAAGCCCATTTTTTACCCGAGTTTTTACCCCAAGGACTGATGGTTACAGAGGCCAAAAAGGCGAAACCAGCAAAATGGATGGCGTTCTGCCAAAGACCGGGCTCCGTCAAATAGATGTTCGTCAGAATATGCCAAACTGCAAAAACCAACGCGAAAATCAGCACTGTGTGAGTTGCTCCGAACCGCCTTTTTGGCATGACCAAAAGGTTACTACGCGGCTCAGAACTATTAATTTCAAGCGTTCCCATTCGACCCTCCAAATTGAAACGAGGGTCGTCGTAAAACGGCGGCCCTCGGAGTTGTCTTTTTCGCCTTATTTTGCGATCAGATGTGCTGGTATTTCTAGACCAACTTCGGCGTAATACCGAGCGGCACCAGGATGCAGAGGTGCTGGCAGACCTGCCATTGCCTTTTCTACAGCCATTGCTTTCGTGGCTGGATGAATTGCCTGCAAAAAGGGCAGGTTCTCGTAAAGGGCTTTGGTTAGAAGGTAGACATGCTCTTCGTCAACGCTTGCATTAACCGCCAGAAAGTTGGGCTGAGCGATTGTGCTCACGTCCTTGTCCTGACCCGGATATGTGCCAGCTGAGATAGTGTAAGGCACCCAAAGGCTCCGGCCGCCATCCATCGCGGCGGCTTGATCAGCAGTTACATCCAGAATGGTAAACTTGCCTTCGTTAGATGCCATCAATTTGGTGATTGCCCCGGTTGGAGGGCCCGACGGAATACCAGCCGCAACTGCTTGACCATTCGCAAGCGCATCTACAGTCGGACCGTAACCCGCCGAAATCAGTTTAAAGTCCGCATCCAGATCCAAGCCCAGACCAGCCAGCAAAACTGTGTTGGACCCGATGGTGCCAGAATTTTGCTTGCCCATTCCCACGGACATCCCTGTAAGCGCCTTCAAATCTTCGACGGTTCCGGTCACTGCCTTGTCCACGGGAACGACGAATTGCTCCACGTTTTGCCAAAGCATCGTCACAGAGCGCAAATTTGTTTGCGGCTCACTCACGGGACCAGTTCCGGTAATCGCGTAAGAACCAAAGAGACCCTGTAGGATTGCGAAATCCGCTGTGCCAGCAGACAGCGCCTGGACGTTTGCACCAGAGCCCGCTGAGTTAACGGCTGTGAGCGAGAACTTTTGTTTCGGCAGCAATTTGATTTTCGAAAGTGTCGAAATCGCTGTGCCAACCGGATGATAGGTGCCGCCAGTGGACGCAGTGTTCAATACGTAGTCCGCACTTTGAGCAAAGGCTCCGCCAGACGCGATAAGACCAGCACTCACCACAAGTGCATTCAATATTTTCATGATACTTCCTCCCAAGTTGATAGCCGCAAAACGGCCTAGAATGTTCATGCGCAACTTTGGAAACGAACGATATGAAGGAATAAGCAGGTTTTGAGAAAATATCTCTGCGAAATTCCGCAACGTGGATCAGCCGCTCAGCAAAGCATCTTTGTCGAGCCCCAACTTGACGATTTTTTCGTTCAAGGTGCGTCGCCCAATGCCGAGCGAAGTTGCCACATCGTCCATACGTCCGTTATCTTTTTGGACCGCACGACTTATCAGCTCCCGTTCGAATGCGGCTACGGCTTCTCGCAAAGTTCCCGGAAAGGGTGCATCTGAGGTCTGCCGCGCTAACGCGAGCCGAACGGAGCCGCCGCCGCGTCGTTCTGCCAACACGCGCCGCTCCGCCACGCTTTGCAATTCCCGGACATTCCCGGGCCATTCGTAGGACAAAAGCGCTGCGATATCGTCATTTTTCAGGCTCGGAGTTGGGAGGTCATAAAGTTGGCTAAGGCGTTGCATATAGTAACGAAATAAGAGCAATACGTCTTCACCACGCTCTGCCAAACTCGGGAGTTCAATGACAAGTGTGTTCAAGCGGAACAACAGATCCTCTCGAAAGATATTATCAGAGACAGATTGCGTAATTTGATCTGAAGCGGCACTGATGACACGAAACTCCACTTTTTGAACAGCCGTCTCGTCGATCCTTTGATATTGTTTCGTCTCTATCACTCGTAATATCTTGCCCTGCGTTTCGTATGGCATCGAACTCAGCTCATCCAGAAACAGAGTTCCGCCATCCGCTTCGCTCATCAAACCATTTGGATTATTGCTGGTGCCGAACACCATCTTTTCAAACTGCTCGGGTGGGATCGCCGCACAGTTGATCGGCACAAACGGTTCAGTTGTTGAAGTGCCAAGATCGTGCAAGGCGCGCGCTACCAGCTCTTTGCCGGTTCCAGTGCTTCCCAGGATCAGGACATTTGCATTGCTGGGGGCATAATCGAAAATCAGATCACGTACTGCAGTGATCTGTTTACTATCGCCGATTAGAATTCGTTCCAAATCGGTTAGCTCCGCCAAACGATCTTGCAAAAGTTTAGAACTATCCTCCAGCCGTTTCATTCTGATCGCATTCTTGAGGATTACCAAGATACGGCGGGGCTCGAACGGCTTCTCAACAAAACTATAAGCCCCGTTTTGCAGGGCATTAACGGCCATTGGAATGTCACCATGTGCGGAAATCAAAATAACCGGAGCATGGCTGATCTCGCGAGCTTTGAGCTGAAATTCCAGCCCATCCATCTGAGGCATGCGGACGTCGCTGAGAATTGCGTCCGGTACGGTTGTCTTGATGGCCTCCAAACCTTCTTGCGCACTCTTGACAGCCAGAGCATCATAGCCCGCGGTTTCCAGCAGATGGCACAGCGAGACGCGCATTTCGCGGTCATCATCAATGATAAGTATCCGGGCTGTATTCATTCTAAGTCTCCGGCGCGAGGTAAAGGTAATGTCACGATAAATTCTGCACCGATGTCTGTTCTGCCAAGTCTAATTTCTCCGCCGTGATCTTTGATGATCTCGGTTGCGATTGCCAGGCCCAGGCCCATACCAACGCCTGAGGGTTTCGTGCTAAAAAACGGCTCTTGCAGGTCTGTGAGACTCGCACCGGCAAGGCCCGGTCCGTTGTCGGACACGTGGATTTCAACCTGATCCTGACACTTTACGACAGTCACACGAACTTCGGGAGCGGTTACTTCTTCGACCGCATGGATCGCGTTTCTTAGAATATTGGTAAATGCTTGCTCCAATTGCACCTGATGTGTGTGTATTTCAATTGGCGTCGTGAATGCTGCGGCTGTAAATGTGATCCCGGTTCTATCAATTTCCGTTCTTAGTAAATATTCAGCTTCAGTCAGAATTGACGACAACATTACCGGTACCTTCGGTTCAGACCCCCCACGGGCAAAAAACCGGAATTGTCCGGTTATCGCCTCCATCCGATCGACCAGTTTGGATAAATTGACAGCGGTGGTTGGCGAATTAATTTCATTGCCTATTTCTGCCGCCACTAGGTGGTTTCGAAACGCTGTGATCGGTTGCCCCAGCTCGTGGGTAACAGAGGCCGCCAAATGTCCAAGGGCCGCCAGTTTTGCACTTTGGGCCAACTCGGTCTGTGCTTTTTCCAACTGCCGGTTTGTTTCGACTAATTCCCCACGTTGATGCTCAGACACTGTGTAGGCCAACTCGATCCGGCGGGACCGCAGGAAAGTGGCAAAGCCAACCAGTATGGCGATGATTCCGCCAAAAAAGGCGGTGGCCAGAAGTGTTTGGCGCAAGATTGTGCTTTCGGGCTGCAAATAATGTACCGTCCAACCGCGCCAATCAGAAGAACCTGAGGCCAAAATGTAGTTGATCCCGCCCACAGCGACACGGTTCTTGTCAAGTGGGGTCCAACTCAACGGGTGCAGCGGTTCGGAACCAAACTGACGACTCTCGAGGATAGACCTTCGCAACTCGGGCACGAGATTGGCGGTGGGTCGGTACAACCAATCAGGATTCGAAGCGAGAACCACGATATTGTCACTGTTTATGGCAACAACAGTTTCGTTATCGTTTTCCCATGAACGCTGCAATTCGCTCACGTCCAGTTTGATCGCAATTACACCTTTTTGCGCATGTCCAGCAAATGATAACGGCTCCGCCACAAAATACCCCGGCCGCCCAGAGGTGGAGCCAATCGCAAAATAATCACTACGCTTACCCTTCAATGCCTCCTGGAAATAAGGGCGGAACCCGTAGTTTTGACCTAGAAAGCTATATGGCTCTCCGGCGTTTGAAGTCGCAAGAACCAACCCACTGGCATCCATCAGGTAGATGGCTTCAAGCCTGGCCTCTTGCGCAAGAAGGTTCAGACTGTCGTTAATATTGAATTCAACCGCCAAGGGTTGCAGTGCTTCAGAATAACGAGAGTCACGAGCTAAAACAAAAGGTAAATGTTGGTGCTGGCGCAGAGTCTCGTTTAATGCTCGTAAGTAGAGCACCATACGGTTTGAGGCCGCCCGGGTCTCCAGTAGTTCAAAATAGCGCTGCGCACCGAAAAATGTCGCGACAGTCGCAAGCACGACTGTAACAATCAATACTCCAAGAATGCTCGGTCGCATTTTACCAGGAATGCGTTCGATATGTGGCTCAGTCGACATCTAGCCCTCCCATGGCCGTACTGTGGTGTAGGAACGCACTCTTTGTAAACAGGCTCAGCTAAACCCAAGAATT
>DLZA01000107.1 GCA_003447515.1 Paracoccaceae bacterium | reverse complement strand
CAGTTGTCCCGTTCGGTGGCTGGCACCAGATTGGGGGCTGTACCGTAACTGGAGTGTTTTGCCATAATACTTCTAATCATGTTCGATCACGGGTACGCTTTTGTCGCAGAGGCGGCAAGGTTGGATATTTGAATTTAGGTATTTTCACAAAAAGAGTGGTTTGTTTGGGTTTAATTCCGTGAAGTTTGGCCCTATGTATCTCTGATGCGAAAATTTGTACCTGGGCTGAAAAGCTACCCAACCGTGTCTGTAGTTCGAATGTCTGGCGTAATTTCGCCTAGCGGACGTTTTGATGGCGGTGCGTTGAATGATGTAGGATTGGCACCTTTGTTGGAGAAGGCGTTTAAGAAAGGCAAGCCAAAGGCGGTGGCCCTTTTGATTAATTCGCCGGGTGGTTCGCCTGTGCAATCGTCGTTAATTGGTGCGCGTATCCGGCGATTAGCTGAGGAAACGGACGTAAAGACCTATGCATTTTGTGAAGATGTTGCAGCTTCTGGTGGTTACTGGTTAGCCTGTGCGGCGGATGAAATCTACGTGGATTCAAGTTCCATCGTGGGATCTATAGGTGTGATTTCTGCTTCTTTTGGGTTTGCCGGGCTAATGAAAAAGCAGGGAATTGAGCGCCGCGTGCACACGGCGGGCACAGATAAGTCTATGCTCGATCCATTCCGAGAGGAACGGGCGGAAGATGTGGAGCGGCTGAAGGATTTGCAGCGGGTAATACATCAGAATTTTAAAGACCATGTAGAAGGGCGGCGTGGCAATAGGTTGGCGGATCGTGATTTGTTTACAGGAGAGGTTTGGGTTGGGCCCAAAGCGGTTCAAGATGGTTTAGCAGACGGTATTGGGCATCTGGTACCTTTTATGCAAAAGAAATTTGGCGATAAGGTCCAGTTTAACGTACTCGGGCAAAAGAGATCATTTCTGTCGCGCTTTGGTGTGCAAGCAGCTGTTGGAAGCGCGATTGCGAGCGTCGAAGATCAAGCGCTTTGGGCGCAATATGGAGTTAATTAGTGTCAAAGGTAGTCATTCTTTTTCTGATCTTCATAATGATGTTAGGTATTTTTGGGCGCCTCCGCCTGCCCAAGGTGAAGAACCCGTTTAAAAGTAAAACAGTGAAAGCTGCGAAGAAATGCGAGAGATGTGGACGCTACAACACGGCGGGTGAGACATGTTCCTGCGGGGATGACGTTTAATGTATCACGCGGCGCTGATCACGGGTGGTGCCAAGCGATTGGGGCGCGAATTGGTTTTGGCTTTGGCACAACGCAAGATAAATGTGGTGGTGCATTACAACCGATCGGTGGACGAGGCTGTTGAAACGGTTCGTTTGGCGTCGTCTTATGGAGTGAAAGTGGCGTCCATACAGGCGGATCTGCTAGATCTAAAGGCGACACAAACTTTGGTGGAGCTGGCGTCAAAGGCGCTTGGTCAGCCATTGGATGTGTTGGTAAACAATGCGTCAATTTTTGAGTATGACGGATTGGATACGGCGACGCCTGAGAGTTGGGAGCGGCATATAAATTCTAACCTACGCGCGCCATTTTTCTTGACGCAGGCTTTCGGGGCGCAGGTACCAGAGGCGGAGTGTGATGAGAACTGTGAGATGAAGGCTACTTCGGCGGTAATAAATATTGTGGATCAGCGTGTACGTAAATTAACACCGGATTTCATGACCTATACCATTGCAAAAATGGGGTTGTGGGCGTTCACACAAACGGCAGCTCGGGGTATGGCTCCTGCCACTCGGGTGAACGGCATTGCGCCTGGGTCTACAATTATTGGTAAGCGACAAAGCCAAAGTCATTTTGACAAACAACGTAAAGCGACGATCTTAAAACGTGGGTCCAATTCGGAGGAAATTGTATCAGCGATGAATTACCTGCTGGACAGCCCTGCTGTGACGGGTCAATTATTAAACATAGACGGTGGGCAACATCTTGGATGGCGTACGCCTGACATTCAAAGTTGAGAGCTTTGAGTCTCAAAACTCGAAAGCGCTAACTAGATTTGTCCACGAAGTTAACTTTTCTTAGATCGCTACAATAATTTTATTAATGTTTTCAGGAATTTGGAGCGTAAATAAAGTTTTATTCATTTAAAACAAAGACTTAAAAAACTGCTTAAAAAGTAGGCAAATTAAAGAAGAGTACGAAAACAAAGGAAAATTTCTGGATATTGTGGAGTTATCCGCAGAGTTATCCACAGGAGTAGTGGACAGAAAAATACTTGTTTACTCAATTGTTTCGGTGCAGCCACTTAGGGAATCAGGCTAAGAGAGATTATGCCAGAGCCGAGTGACAAAAATTTAGTAGAAGAAGGTCAAGCCAGAGCGGATACGCCGACAGGCCACATGGTTATTCAAGCTTACGTTAAGACCTTGGATGGTAGCCCTGGGGTCTATCGTATGTTGGATCGGCAGGGTGAGGTTCTGTATGTGGGTAAGGCGCGGAACCTGAAGAAGCGGGTCTCTAATTATGGCAAAGCGCATGGGCATTCAGCGCGGATTGGGCGAATGATTGCATCTACAGCGACGATGATGTTTTTGACAACAAAGACAGAGACTGAGGCGCTGTTGTTAGAGCAAAACCTAATAAAACAGTTGAAGCCGCGTTACAATGTGTTGTTGCGCGATGACAAAAGTTTCCCAAATATCATCGTCACGAAGGATCATAATTTTCCGCGCATCACCAAACATCGAGGAGCGAAGAGGCAAAATGCGGATTACTATGGCCCGTTTGCCAGCGCGGGTTCGGTGAACCGTACACTGCATCAACTGCAACGAGTGTTTTTACTGCGTAATTGTACGGACAGCGATTTTTCAACTCGGACAAGACCATGTCTGCAGTACCAGATTGCGCGGTGTTCTGCGCCCTGTGTAGGTCACATCAGTGAGGTGGATTATGGAGAACTTGTGCGTGAAGCAGGACAATTTTTACGTGGTTCTTCAACGAATGTGCAGGAGGTCTTAGCCGAGCAGATGAGCGAGGCCTCTGAGAAGATGGAGTTTGAACGTGCGGCCGCCCTGCGCGATCGGATCAAGGCCCTGACCAATGTGCAGCAGGTGCAGGGCATCAACCCAGATGGCGTGCGCGAGGCGGACATTGTGGCGCTGCATATGGAGGGTGGGCAGGCTTGCGTGCAGGTATTTTTTATTAGGGCCAATCAAAATTGGGGTAACCGGGCTTATTTCCCACGCACTGGATCTGGAGCCGAAGCTGCAGAGGTTTTGGAGGGGTTTCTAGGGCAATTCTACTCTAACAAGACACCACCTAGGCTGGTTTTGTTGTCTGATATGGTAGAGAATCACGATTTAGTAGAACAACTGCTCACGGATAAGCGGGAAAAGAAAGTTGAGGTCCTGGTGCCTCAACGAGGGGAGAAGCTTGGTCTATTAGCGGGGGCGTTGCGTAACGCGCGTGAGAGTTTGGCACGTAAGATGGCGGAAACTTCAACGCAAAGGAGCTTATTGGTGGGGCTCAAAGAGGCGTTTGAACTGAAAGAAGTTCCAAAGCGTGTAGAGGTGTACGACAACTCGCATATTCAAGGCACCAATGCGGTTGGTGGGATGATTGTTGCGGGACCAGAAGGATACATGAAGTCTGCCTATCGTAAATTTAACATTAAGGGTGATGAACTGACACCTGGTGATGATTTTGGCATGATGAAAGAAGTTCTAAACCGCCGTTTTAAGCGGTTGTTGAAAGAGGATCCGTTTCGGAAATCAGAAAACTGGCCAGGGCTGATCTTGATCGATGGCGGTGGGGGGCAAGTGTCAGCTGTGCAAGAGATTTTCCGAAAATTGAATGTGCATGATGTACCGCTCATTGGCGTTGCCAAAGGGGTCGATCGAGATGCGGGTAAGGAAGAATTCTATCGTGCCAATGGAAGCAAATTTGCGCTGCGTTTCAATGACCCCGTACTGTATTTCGTTCAACGGTTGCGTGACGAGGCTCACCGCTTCGCGATTGGAACGCACCGTGCAAAACGTTCGAAGGCGCAGTTT
>DLZA01000362.1:6588-9916 GCA_003447515.1 Paracoccaceae bacterium | reverse complement strand
GAAATGGCGGCGGACAACAAAATTCTAGGTCAATTCAATCTGGAAGATATCCCACCAGCACCACGGGGTTTGCCTCAAATCGAAGTAACCTTCGACATTGACGCCAACGGTATCGTTTCAGTGTCTGCGAAAGACAAGGGCACCGACAAAGAACATCGGATCACGATCCAAGCCTCTGGTGGACTTTCTGATGATGATATTGAACAAATGGTACGTGATGCTGAAGAAAATGCTGAAGCAGATAAAGACCGCAAGGAATTGGTGGAAGCCAAGAACCAGGCCGAAAGCTTAATTCACAGTACAGAAAAATCTCTAGAAGAACACTCTGACAAAGTGGATCCATCTACTGTTGAAGTGATCGAGCTATCAATTAAAGCACTTAAAGAAACGCTTGAAACAGATAATGCCTCGTCTATCCAGGCAAGATCACAGGATTTGCAAGAATCTGCAATGAAATTAGGTGAAGCCATCTACCAAGCACAAGCAGACGAGGCTGGTTCAGCAGCGCCTGAAGGCGACTACTTTGACGAAGACGGTCCAAAGGGTGTTGATGAAGACATTGTTGATGCTGATTTCGAAGATCTCGGCAAAAACGACCGTTAATCGACCATCCACAGCCACACGTGCAGCCGAGGGATTGTGTTCTCAGCTGCACGTAACGCGGAGGCGATAAATGGCTAAGCATGATTACTACGATCTACTAGGTGTTCAAAAAAACGCATCTGAACAAGAGTTGAAAAAGGCTTATCGCAAAAAAGCGATGGAACTTCACCCAGACCGCAACAAAGACAAGCCAGAGGCGGAAGCGCAGTTCAAAGAAGTGAACGAAGCCTATGACGTCTTAAAAGATGGTGACAAAAAAGCTGCCTATGATCGGTACGGACATGCGGCGTTTGAAAACGGTGGCCCTGGCGGCGGTGGTCATCCTGGCAGTGGAGACTTTGGCTCAGCATTTTCTGATGTTTTCGACGATTTGTTTGGTGATTTTATGGGGGGCGGCCGTCGTGGTGGTAGCCAGCAAGCCAAACGCGGATCTGATCTGCGGTACAATCTAAACATTACGTTAGAAGAAGCCTTCACAGGCAAACAAAAAAATGTTTCTGTCTCGAGCTCCGTTGCATGTGATAAATGCAAAGGATCAGGCGCCAAAGGAGGTGCAGAACCATCTACGTGTCCAACATGTTCGGGCATTGGCAAGGTCCGCGCCCAACAAGGTTTCTTTACCGTTGAGCGCACATGTCCAACATGTACAGGCCGCGGGCAAATCATCACAAATCCTTGTACAACCTGTACAGGATCTGGCCTTCAACAGCGTGAACGTTCGCTTGGTGTTAACATTCCAGCAGGCGTTGAAACCGGGACACGCATACGTCTTGCTGGCGAGGGCGAGGCAGGTATGCGTGGCGGACCAACAGGCGACCTCTATATCTTTATCGAAGTTGGGGACCATGAAATCTTTGAGCGCGAGGGTCCTAACCTATTTTGTCGCGTCCCTGTAAGTATGACAAAAGCCGCCCTTGGCGGTGAAATAGAAGTACCAACAATTGACGGTGGCAAGTCCCGAGTTAAAGTCCCTGCCGGCTCTCAATCCTCCAAACAAATGCGTTTGAAAGGTAAGGGAATGCCAGCAATTAGATCCAGCCAGTCTGGCGACTTGTTCCTAGAACTCGCTATTGAAACACCCGTAAACCTAAGTTCTGAGCAAAAAGATCTTTTAAAAGAATTTGAAAAACTCAGTGAAAACAATAGCCCTGAAAGCAATGATTTCTTTGGTAAGGTCAAAAGCTTCTGGGATCAAATGAAAGGTTAAACTTAATATTAAAAATAATTTAAACGCCCTCTGAACAAGGCTTTTTTAATTTCCGACTTTACAGGCTGCCATCACAGCCATGTTCAAGATGTCGTTCACTGTGGATGTCATAGAACACATCTTAACCGGTGCTTCTATCCCCGCTAAAATTGGCCCAATCACAGTCGCACCACCCATCTGTTGCAACATTTTCACTGAAATTGACGCAGAATGTCGCGCAGGGACAACCAAAACATTCGCGGAACCTGATAGGCGACAAAAAGGATATTGCTGCATCAAATCGGCATTCAACGCCACATCCGCCGTCATCTCACCATCATATTCAAAATCTACACCACGATTATCTAGAACCTGGACAGCCTCTTCCATCTTGGTTGCGCGCTCAGACACGGGATAGCCAAAATTCGAAAAACTTGCAAAAGCCACACGTGGCTCCAAACCCATATTGCGAACAACACTTGCGGATTTTTCTGCGATATCCGCAAGGTCTTCAGATTCTGGCCATTCATGCGCTAAAGTATCAGCAACAAACACAATCTGACCACGCAACAAAACGGCTGTTACACCAACCGCGCCGTCCGAAGTTTTTGCATCAATGACGTGATTCAATAATTCCATCACTTGTGCAGATTTACGCGAAGCACCTGTTACCATTGCATCACCATGACCATGCACCAGCATCAGCGCTGCATATACGTGTCGATCCCGTGATGCTAAACGATGAACGTCTTTCTCATTATATCCTTTTCGCTGTAAACGACTGTACAAATATTCTTTATAAATTTCCAATTCATCCGTCAGGCTCGCATTGGTTACCTCCAACTCATCAATGGCATCTGCCAAACCAATCTCTTCTAACTTACGTTTAACATCGCCTACACGCCCAATAACAACCGCTTGCCCCAAACCATTGCGTTGATAAGCAACTGCTGCTCGCAGCACGCGTTCATCACCACCTTCGGCAAAAATCATCCGCGCCTGCGCATTTCGAGCCCGCACATACAATGATTGCAAAACAGAGGCTGCAGGATCTAGCCGTGACTTCAACGCTAACTCATAGGCTTCAATATCAACAATCGGACGCCGCGCCGCGCCCGTATTCATTCCAGCTATTGCAACCGCAGGCGGAATCACATGAATTAATCTTGGATCAAAAGGTGTTGGGATAATATAGTCAGGTCCAAAAACTAGTTTTTCACCATATGCAATTGCAACCTCATCCGGCACCTCCTGACGTGCTAGATTTGACAAAGCTTCTGCACAAGCAATTTTCATTTCATCATTTATAGCCCTAGCATTGATATCGAGCGCACCACGGAACAGATAGGGAAAGCAAAGTACATTATTGATTTGGTTTGGATAATCTGAACGCCCTGTAGCTACAATTGCGTCAGGACGCACAGCCTTCGCTTCCTCTGGTGTAATCTCAGGGTCGGGATTCGCCATCGCAAAAATCACTGGATTTGGGGCCATGCTTTTGACCATATCTTCAGTCACTGCACCCTTTACAGACACACC
>DLZA01000362.1:0-6255 GCA_003447515.1 Paracoccaceae bacterium | reverse complement strand
AAGAACACATCTGCATCTTTCATAGCATCCTCTAGTGTACGAAGTTCAGTCTTCACCGCATGGGCTGATTTCCACTGGTTCATGCCCTCAGTACGACCCTGGTAAATTACTCCTTTAGTATCGCAAGCGATGCAGTTTTGCGACTTTGCACCCATTGCTTTGATCAACTCTACACAAGCAATACCAGCCGCACCTGCGCCATTTAAAACAATCCTAACATCTTCAATCTTTTTTCCAGAAATATACAACGCGTTCAGCAAACCTGCCGCACAAATTACCGCTGTACCATGCTGATCATCATGAAAAACAGGAATATCCATCAGTTCTTTTAGCTGTTGTTCAATAATAAAACACTCGGGTGCTTTAATATCCTCTAGGTTTATGCCACCAAAAGACGGTCCCATCAATTTCACGGCATTGATAAACTCATCCGCATCTTCTGTATCCAATTCAAGATCAATTGAATTTACATCTGCAAACCGTTTGAACAGAACCGATTTACCTTCCATCACTGGCTTAGAGGCTAACGCCCCAAGGTTACCTAAACCAAGAACTGCCGTTCCGTTCGAAATCACTGCAACCATATTTCCCTTCGATGTGTAGTCATACGCCACTTCCGGATTTTCAGCGATTGCTTCGCAAGGAACAGCTACACCTGGAGAGTAAGCCAACGACAAATCTCGCTGTGTATTCATGGCGGTTGTTGGCACGACCTCCAATTTGCCAGGCTTCGGTTCCAGATGATAGGAAAGCGCCTCATCATCAGTAATTTTATTATTTTTAGTCATATTTTCGCACTTAAAATATCCGTGTAGGACATCACTGATAGCGCTTTCCAAGCAATCACACAACAGCACCAACCGATTAGCCTTTTCCTTATACGACCCGTTCGATATCGTCACACAAACTTATGTTTTGGAGAGTGATTGTGGCAGCGAAATCAGGTGCAATAACGCCAATGATGGCGCAGTTCCTTGAGATTAAGGCAGAATATCCAGACGCCCTGTTATTTTACCGCATGGGCGATTTTTATGAGATGTTTTTTGACGATGCTGTTTTAGCGGCAGAAGCTCTAGATATTTCACTTACAAAACGGGGCAAGCATCTTGGTCGAGATATTCCAATGTGTGGCGTTCCTCATCACGCGGCTGAAACCTATCTGCTGACGTTAATCCGTAAAGGGTTTCGGGTGGGAGTCTGCGAACAACTTGAAAGCCCAGAGGAAGCAAAAAAACGAGGTGGTAAATCCATTGTAAAAAGAGGTGTTGTCAGGTTAGTTACGCCAGGTACTTTAACTGAAGATAGCCTCCTTGATGCTCGTCAACACAATTATCTTTGCGCGTTTGCGACTGTCCGCGAAGCGTCTGCAATGGCGTGGGTCGATATTTCAACAGGTGACTTTCACGTTCAGAGCTGTCCAAGTGCCGGCTTGCCACCATTACTTGCACGCCTGAACCCAAAAGAAATTTTAGTAAGTGATAATCCTGCAACTTGGCTGCGTGAAACAATTGAAGAAACAGGTACATCTATTACTGAAATTTCCCGTGCAAGCTTTGACAGCACAGCTGCAATTAATCGTTTAACCAGTTTGTATGGCGTGAAATCAATAGATGCATTTGGTTCGTTTAAACGACACGAATTATCCGCGATGGGAGCGATTGTAGACTACCTGAATATTACTCAGAAAGGAAAGCTGCCGTTAGTAAAAATACCGGTAGCAGAGAAAACAGACATAGCAATGCGGATCGATGCCGCAACACGGCGCAATCTAGAACTAACGCGAACGATCAATGGAGACCGAACGGGTGCATTATTATCTGTAATCGATAAAACCATCACTGGACCTGGGTCACGTTTATTAGAATCGCGGCTAACCAATCCATCACGGTGCCTAGAAACAATTCAAGCCCGCTTAGATGCAGTGTCATTTTTTAATGAAAATAATAGAATAAAGAATGATATTCAAACAATCCTGCGCAGTACCCCAGACATGGACCGCGCGCTGACCCGTATATCACTTGAACGCTGTGGTCCCCGTGATTTAGCCACCATTCGAGACAGTTTAATTAGTGCTAATTCTGTGCTGCAATCTCTAGGAAAAACCACAACTCCAAGCCTTGTGAAAAACGCGATGCAATGTTTGCAAAATCACAATGACCTTATCAAGTATTTAACTGTGTGTTTGGTTCAAGAACCACCATTTCTAGCCCGCGATGGTGGATTTATAGCAAACGGGTACCGCAGAGATTTAGACGAAGCCCAAACTCTACGTGACGAAGGCCGTAGGGTCATCCTTTCGATGCAACAAGAATATGCCAAGCTAGCAGATGTAACAGCATTAAAAATAAAGCATAATAACGTGTTAGGTTATTTTATTGAAACTCCAGCAACTCATGCTAAAAAAATGCTAGATGTACCTTTATCAGACACATTTATACACCGCCAAACAACTGCAAACTCTGTGCGATTTACCTCACTGGAACTATCAAGATTAGAGACGAGAATCTTAAACGCTAGGAGTGAAGCAACCGAGATTGAACAGGAAGTATTCAAAGAAATTTGTACAGAAATTCTGTCCAAGGGTGTCGAAATAAGTCAAGCAGCCAAAGCACTTGCAGAGCTTGATCTGCAGATTGCACTAGCAGAATTATCGTCAACGGAAAACTGGGTTCGCCCAACAATCACGAACGATCGTAACTTTCAAATCATCGGAGGCCGACATCCAGTTGTAGACGCAGCTTTGCGCAAGCAAGCAAGCGGAAGCTTTGTGGCAAACGACTGCAATATATCTGATGGCGCTGGCTCTAAACGATTATGGCTGTTAACTGGTCCAAATATGGCTGGTAAATCAACGTTTCTACGCCAAAATGCGCTAATAGCGATCCTTGCCCAAATGGGATCATTCGTTCCAGCAACCAAAGCACATATAGGGCTTGTATCGCAACTTTTCTCTCGTGTTGGAGCGTCCGATGATCTAGCGCGGGGTCGATCCACGTTTATGGTGGAAATGGTTGAAACCGCTGCAATACTAAATCAAGCAGATCAGAATTCATTAGTCATTTTAGATGAAATCGGCCGTGGAACAGCAACCTATGATGGATTATCCATCGCATGGGCAACACTTGAGCACTTGCATGAATCAAATCAATGTCGAGCCATATTTGCCACGCATTATCATGAGCTTACACAACTTTCCTCAAAACTTGATAACTTACTTAACGCCACAATTACAGTACGTGAATGGGAAGGCGAAATTATATTTTTACACGAGATTAAACAAGGAGTAGCCGATCGATCTTATGGTGTACAAGTTGCACAATTAGCAGGCTTACCTACCGCTGTTATCAAACGCGCCCGTGCAGTTTTAGAAATGTTAGAAAAAAACGATCGAGAAAATAACAAAGACTCTGGTTCAACTTTTGAAGACCTACCACTGTTTGCCGCAACTCCTGACCACATTACACAGACAACGGGGTCGTCAGAAATTGAAAACCTACTGTTAAACATAATTCCCGACGAAATGTCCCCAAAAGATGCGCTTGCATTAGTCTACAAACTCAAAGACAAACTCAAAGAATGATCGCTACTACTGACCCAACAACTTACTTTTTAGCTGAGTGTAAGCAAACCAAACGTCTATTTCTATAAGGTTAATTTTCTCCTCCAGCAGATACACCAACCTGTGCAGGACGCAGCAAACGATCACCAATCATGTAACCTTCAGCCATAATTTGCAAAATATGGCCCGCTTTAACTTCTGGAAACGGTGCCTCAAACATAGCTTGGTGCATATTTGGATCAAACTTATCGCCAACCTCTGGATTCACTGGAATAATCTTGTGTTTCGCGAAAGCACTTAGTAATTCACGCTGCGTTAACTCAATTCCTTCTATCAGAGCTTTATTCGCTTCGCGCTGCTCATCTTTAACTGTCTCAAGCGCACGTTTCATGTTGTCGCTTACAGAAAGCAAATCTTTAGCTAATTTTTGCCCACCATAAGTTTCTGCATCGCGTCGGTCGCGTTCGCCACGTTTGCGTAGATTTTCCTGATCTGCTAAAGCCCGCACCAACCGGTCCTTCAGATCAACTACTTCGTTTTGTAAAATTTCAACGGGATCAACCTCTTCAAGGTCTTCAGTCGAATCAATATCTTCAATATCTTCAGCTTCAGGATCATCCAACGGGAATTCTTCTTCATCCAAGAAACGATCTAAGCTCACATCCAAATCTTCGTCTTTTTTATTCATATTTTTCGCCATTTATTTCCTATTTGACATCATGCGGCTTACCAATTGCGCTGTATAATCGACGATAGGAACAATCCGACCGTAATTTAAACGCGTTGGCCCAATAACACCAACCGCACCAATGACCTTTCGATCAGCGTTCATATAGGGTGAAACCACAAGACTCGACCCCGAAAGTGAAAAAAGTTTGTTTTCAGAGCCAATAAAAATGCGAACGCCATCGCCCTGTTCGGTCAAATCTAGAAATTGTGCAATATCTTGCTTGCGTTCTAGATCATCAAACAGCGTTTTTACCCGTTCTAAATCAGTTTCACTTACTGAATCATCAATTAAATTGGAACGGCCTCGTACAATCAGCCTCTCAGACCCACGAACCCCTTCGTTAGCCCAAACCGCAACACCTGCTTCGATTAGCTTTGTCGCGAGTGTATCAAGTTCCTGACGGCGGCGGCCAATCTCTGCCTCCACCACTGTTTTTAAATCACTCACTGTATGACCAGCTAAAACAGCATTCAAAAAGTTTGCGGCTTCTCGCATTGCTGACGGTGTTTGTCCAAGAGGTGGCGTAAAAATGCGATTCTCAACCTGACCATCTGCCATAACCAACACAACGAGCGCTTTATCTGCTGATAAAGATACAAATTCAATATGTTTAATCGGCGCTTCAGTCTTAGGCGCAAAAACAACACTCGCGCTTTGTGTTAGTCCAGAGAGCAGCGAACCCGCCCGATCAAGCGAAGCTGAGATATCATCAGAATCGCTCTGAATAGACGCATCAATTGTGCGTCGCTCATCAATAGAAATATCGCTCACTTCAAGCAACCCATCAACAAACATCCGCAATCCAATTTGTGTCGGAATACGCCCCGCAGAAACATGTGGACTATCTAGCAAACCAAGATATTCCAAATCCTGCATCACATTACGGATTGTAGCCGCAGACACCGTTTCTGTCATTGTCCTCGTCAAAGTGCGAGACCCAACAGGATCACCTGTATCGAGATACGACTCCACTAGAAGCCGAAACACCTCTCGGCTTCGAGAGTTAAGTATATCAATACTGGTCGAAACTAGGTCTGGCACGGGAAGATCCAATACAATGAGACGTTGATATAATTAAGAAGTATTCCACTCATCGTCAATCTGGGTTTGCGCGGATAACATGAAACATATATCAACCGAACAAATACAAAGGAGCCAAATCATGCGCCCATCAGGCAGAGAAACAAACCAAATGCGCGACATCAGCATTGAAACTAATGTTACAAAACACGCCGAAGGCTCGTGCCTAATCAAAATGGGCGACACACACGTATTATGCACTGCATCATTAGAAGGGCGTGTCCCACCATGGATCAAAGGATCTGGCCTGGGCTGGGTTACTGCAGAGTATGGCATGTTGCCTCGTGCGACCACCACACGAAACCGTCGCGAAGCTTCAACCGGTAAACAATCAGGACGCACGCAAGAAATCCAACGCCTCATAGGTCGGTCATTACGTGCTGGCGTAGATCGTGTCGCTTTAGGTGAACGCCAAATCACAATCGACTGTGACGTAATTCAGGCAGACGGTGGAACACGATGCGCATCCATAACAGGTGGATGGGTCGCACTTCGTCTGGCAGTGAACAAACTTTTAAATGCTCGTGATATCAAAGAAGACCCACTGACAGATCATGTCTCAGCTATTTCTTGTGGAATTTATGCGGGGCAACCAATACTCGACCTTGATTATGCTGAGGACAGCGAAGCGGGCACTGATGCTAACTTTGTGATGACGGGTTCTGGTAAGATAATTGAGCTTCAAGGCTCTGCTGAGGGTGCGACTTTTTCTCGTGCTGAGTTTAACAAGCTTATGGACCTCGCAGAACAAGGTACTGCCGAGCTGATCGGTATGCAAAAAAAAGCGACAATCTAAATAATGCGTAAACTTACTGAACCAAAAATCGTCTTAGCAAGCCATAACAATGGTAAGTTTAACGAGATTATGGAACTGTTGAGACCTTAC
>DLZA01000186.1:9374-12474 GCA_003447515.1 Paracoccaceae bacterium | reverse complement strand
CTGCGAATACCATCTGCAAAGGTTTTCATCCGCGAGAGCGTTGCCATCACACCTGGCATTACGTCAGCACCATCCACATGGATCGGTGTTTCAGACAGGTTGCGCAGGGCCGTATGCAACACCGCGCGGCCTTCTGTTTCGTTAATTTTTTCTCCTGAGAACATGGCATCACGTTTGGCTTCCACATCGCTGGCTCGCGCCAGAGCCAAAAGTGCGGTTTTAACGGCACTGTCCATGTTGGTTTTGGAATAATCCATCAAGAAATCACCGCATTTAGCCGAGAAATCTCCAAATCGTTGCGGATCGTCAAACAGATCCAAAATATTGCGGTTCTGTGTCGCTGCATGTAGGTTTGACAGTTCAGTCCAATGGTCCAAAGCTGATCCCCTTAATCCGCGTAGTGAATGTTGGCGTTTGGTAAAATGATGCGCACGGGTGCATCGAGCGGTGAGCCATTCTGTTGTGCCACGTTCAGCGCATCTTTCTTGCACTGCCCTGCGATCAGCAGGTGCATATGCGCAGCCGCCCGCAACACGGGCGCTGTCAGCGTAATACGCGGCTCTGGTGCGTTTGGCGCGCGCATGGGCAGTAATACGGGTGCATCATCAGCAAGCGCTTCGGCCAATAAATCCGCTTCGGGAAAGATACTAGCGGTGTGCATATCTGCACCCATCCCAAGGACGCACACATCGAGTGGGAGTTCAGCAGTGATCGCCGATTGCAATTCATTCAAAACATCCTCTGGCCGATCTCCAGGCGCATACATCGGGACAAAATTCGCGTTAGCTGCAAAGTCTTTGAACAACGTTTCACGCAACAACTGTGAATTAGAACGACCCGAGGTTTCAGGCACAAAGCGTTCATCCGTCAACATCACAGTAACGTTACCCCAATCAATCTGTGTGGATCGCAAATGTTTAAAGAAAGGAGCTGGTGTCGTCCCCCCTGGAACCGCCAAAGTCGCGCGGCCCTTTGATTGCAATACAGCTGCAAGCTGGGATTGTACCGCTTGCGCCAAACCCAAGAACAGCGCGTCACAGTTTTCGTATTCGATGAGGTCGCTCATGTTTTAATCTCACGCCAGCGCCGCCCATCACGGTGAAGTAACATAAGGCTGTCTTCGGGACCCGATCCACCTGCATCATAAGGTTCTGGCCTATTCTGCGCGTCTACCCAAGCGTTTACAATTGGATCAACCCACTCCCACGCTGCTTCAACTTCATCACCACGCATAAACAGAGTTTGGTCACCGCGTATCACGTCCATAACTAAGCGTTCATAAGCATCCGGCATGAATTCCACTTGATCACCCAGTGCTTCGGCAAAAGTCATGTCGAGGGGCACTTCGGTCAGACGCATTCCGCCTGGGCCAGGTTCTTTGATTGTCACACGCAAGGTTATGCCCTCATCAGGCTGTAGCCGGATGACCAATACATTACCTTTGCGGTTAAAATCGCCCTCAAAGATTGAATGTGGTGGGTCTTTAAAAACAATGGCAATTTCTGACATCCGTGCGCGCAATCTTTTGCCCGTTCGAATATAAAACGGTGTACCAGACCATCGCCAATTTGCCACTTTGACCTTCAAGGCGATATAGCTTTCAGTCTTTGATTTTGGATTTTTCGAATGGGCCAAATAACTGTCCAATTCGCTGCCTGCGCGGTATTGTCCGCGAACCACATCTTCGGGTGTAACAGGTTCTAGCGCGCGGATCACTTTTAGCTTTTCATCGCGCACCGAGTCTGCACCATATTTACTTGGTGGTTCCATAGCTGTGAGACATAAAAGCTGCATGATATGGTTTTGTATCATGTCCCTCATTGCTCCCGATTTATCGTAATAGGCTCCACGCCCATCGACACCTACAGTTTCACCAACAGTGATCTGCACGTGATCCACGTGCTGCGAATTCCAGAGGGGTTCAAACAACGCGTTACCAAATCGCACAGCCATCAGGTTTTGAACGGTTTCTTTGCCTAAATAGTGATCAATGCGATAAATCTGGTGCTCATCAAAACAGGCCCGCAATTCTGCGTTCAACGCAAGCGCCGTTTCAAGATTATTTCCAAAGGGTTTTTCCACAACAATCCGACTGTGTTCATTTGTGACATCATGATCAACCAATTTGCGCGCTATCTCACCAAAGAGGCTTGGCTCAACAGAAAAATACACTGCAAGTATCACATCGGGCCGGAGCTTTTTTTTAAGCTTTTTCCAACCCTCGTTTGCAAATACATCCAAGGTTTCATAATCGACGATATCAAGAAAACGATCAACAGCATTGTCATCGCATTCAGTGCCACCTGCGAACTCATTCAAAGCTGCCCGCACAAAAATCTGAAACGTGGTTCGATCCATATCTCGACGAGATGCTCCGATCACTCGCGCACGGTCGGGCAACTGTCCAGCACACATACGTCGGAACAAACCCGGCAAAATTTTACGCCGCGCCAAATCTCCAGTACCACCAATAATAATTAGGTCGAAACAATCGACTGGGATCGTGGTTGCTACCATTTGTAAGCCTCTGATAGTATTTACGTTAGCGATACCATTTTAACACGAATAAATCCATAGCTAGTTGCATTTTACAACCTTTCCTTTGATATGTAACCTTCGAATATTGACCTGATGAGTTTTAAAAGGCCTCCGAATGAACAAACAACTATTTACATTGCCTGAACCGCTGCCAGCGAAAAAGTTTCAGCATCCTGATATTACAGCCAAAGGCGAACCCCGCGCGCAAGTTTCTTTAAAAGAAGCGAAAACCCTTTGGTTTAACACTGGAACTCTATGCAATATCGAATGCTTGAATTGTTATATCGAGAGTTCACCTAAAAATGACTCGTTGGTTTATATTACAGTGGCCGAAGTCAAAGTTTATCTAAATCAGATTGAGGAACGAAACTGGCCTACGAAAGAGATTGCCTTTACCGGTGGCGAGCCGTTCATGAACCCGGATATGATTGATATTACATTGGCATGTTTGGAACGCGGTTATAATGTGCTTATTCTAACAAATGCGATGTTACCAATGATGCGCAAAAGTATAAAAGTTAGGCTATTAGATTTGAAAGAGAAATATCCTGGTAAACTTACC